>JAKAZX010000173.1 GCA_021826485.1 Pseudomonadota bacterium
TGATCGGCTGGCTGACCGAACAGCGCCGCACCACGCTCACGACGCCGGGCGCCGAGGAGGGTGCCGCACGCAGCCACCGCGCCATCTACGAGGCGGTCGGCCGCCGCGATGCCGACGCCGCGGAGGCGGAGATGCGCGCCCATCTCAACGAGGTCGCGCAGCTCTACTGGCGCGCGCGCGGGGAGGCGCCGCCGGCGTGAGCAACGGTTTCGTCATCCTCGCCGAGTTCGACGTGCCGGCCGAGCACCTGGCGGAATTCCTCGGCCATGTGCGCAGCAATGCCGCCGCCTCGGTGCGCGACGAGGCCGGCTGCCGGCGCTTCGACGTGCTGCAGCCGGAGACCGCCGGCGAGCCGGTCGCGCTGTACGAGATCTATCGCGATCGCGCGGCGTTCGAGGCGCATCTTCGCACGCCGCATTTCGCGGCGTTCGACGCGGCGACCAAAGCGCTCGTGCGCGGCCGCTCGGTGCGCCGGTTCGCGCTGCACGAACACGCGGCAGCGAGGGCCTGATTCCGCGCCGGACGAGGGCCGGCCACGGACTGAACGAACGGGGGGAGGAGCGGATGCGGGAGAACCCGGTGAAGCAGCGGCTGGCCGAGGGCGGTCATGCCTTCGGGGCGATGACGTTCGAATTCTTCTCGCCCGGCATGCCGCAGCTCGTGCGCGCCGCCGGTGCCGAATTCGTGATCTTCGACATGGAGCACAGCGGCATCGGCATCGAGACGATCAAGGCACAGCTTGCCGCCTGCCGCGGCCTGGGCATCGTTGCGGGTGTGCGGGTGCCGGCCACCCAATACCATTTCATCGCCCGCTGCCTCGATGCGGGGGCGATGATGATCATGGTGCCGATGGTGGAAAGCGTCGAGCAGGCGCGCGACATCGTGCGCTTCTGCCACTATCCGCCGCACGGCCAGCGCGGCGCCGCGTTCGGCGTCGCGCATGACGACTACACGCCGGGGCCGGTCGCCGACAAGCTGGCGGCGGCGCGGCGGCGGACGCAGGTGATCGTGCAGATCGAAACGCCGCGCGGTGCCGCCGCGGCGGACGACATCGCCGCGATCGATGGCGTGGACGTGCTGTGGCTCGGTCACTTCGACATGACCAACTTCATGGGCATCCCCGGCCAGTTCGAGCATCCCGACTATCTCGCCGCGATGCACGGCGTGGTCGCCGCCGCGCGGCGCCACGGCAAGACGGCCGGTTTCATGGCCGGCGACGAGACCTGGGCGCGCGACTACCTCGCCCACGGCTTCCGGATCATGGCCTACGGCCTCGACAGCACCCTGTACCAGACGGCGCTGGCACGCGGGCTCGCCGCCATGCGCGGCGCCGCGACGTAGCGCACGTCTCTCCACGGCAACACGACCCATCAAACGGGCAAGGGAGGAAGCGATGAGCAAGGACAAGGACGGCAACACCGCCGCGCTGGGGCGGGAGCTGGATGCATGGCTGCGCGGTGACCATTCGCGCCGTGCGGTGCTGCGCCAGGTGCTGGCAGCCTCCGGCTACGCGGCGCTCGGCGGCACCCTGTCGGCGGGCGTGACGCAGGCCGCGGTGGAACTAGCCTCCCCCGATACGCCGCTTGGCCGCGTGCAGGCGGCGGCGGTGCGGGCCTCCACCGAAGGACCGCAGAATGGCTCGGCCTATCGCGCGGTGCAGGCGGCCAGGAAGTTCAAGGGTGTGACGCTCGGCATGACCTACGAAGCCGGGTTGCAGGCGCTGGAGCCGCGCAACTTCTCCGGCCCGCTGTGGCAGCAGCTCACCGGTATGTCGTACAATGTCGTGGAGCTGTCGCATCCCGACCAGTACGCCAAGCCGATCGCCGAACACATCGCCCAGTCCGGCGCCTACGACACGCTCGACATCGAACCGGCCTGGATCCCCTCGCTCGCCGATGGCGGAGTGATCGCGCCGATCGACGACTTCGTCGCCAAATACATGAACATGGCCGACCTGGAGGATTACCACCCGCTGTACAAGTTCCTGCCCACCTACAAGGGCAAGCGGTGGGGCTTCTTCGATGACGGCGACCAACTCGCGCTGTACTACCGCCGCGACGTGTTCGAGGACAGCAAGCTGCGTGCCGCCTATCAGGCGAAGTTCAACCGTGCGCTGCGGGTGCCGCAGGGATGGGACGAATATGCCGAAACGGCGCAGTTCATCACCGACCAGTTGGCGCCGAAGGTCTATGGTGCGGTGCATTTCCGCAAGGCCGGCAGCCCCGGCAACCAGTACGGCTTCATGCAGGAATACCGCGCCAACGGCGGCGTGCTGTTCGATGGCGCGATGCGCGCGCAGATCGCCGGCGAGGCCGGGGTGCGGACGATGCGTCAGATGCTGGCGGCGAACAAGGGGTCGGTGCCAGGCAACGACGATCTGGACGCGGTGGCGGCCTGGGTCGCATGGCTGCAAGGCAAGGCGGCGATGCTGTATTCCTGGCCGCCCACCGGCCGCATGAGCGAGAACTATTCGCAGCGCGACAAGGCGGTGAACTTCGTGCCGCATTCCGCGATCGCCGGCAATGTGGGCTACGCCGTCATGCCGGGCGGCAACGGCGAGATGGCGTCGGGCTATGTCAAGGCGCTGGCCGCCGACTCCGCCAATCCCGAAGCCGCCTACCTGTTCATGCAGTGGGTCACCTCGCCGCCGGTGTCGCTGGTGCGGGTGATGCTGCCGTACACGCTGCGCGATCCGTACCGCATGTCGCATTACAATTCGCCCGACTATCGCGCGCTGTGGCCGGCCTCGAAGGAATACCTCTCGACGCTGGCGGAGGCGGCGAACGGCGGCGTGGTGGACATGATCATGCCAGGCTGGCAGGACTATGCGCTCAGCCTCGATCAGATGTGCACGTCGGTCTGGGCTGGCACCGACCCGCACGCGGCGCTGACCAAGGCGGCGGCGGAATGGGACGCCATCACCGACAAGATCGGCGTCGATTCGCAGCGCGCCGCCTATCAGCAGTTCCTCAAGCTGCCGGGCAGCGCTGCCAACCACACCATCGCGACGATGGGACTGGCGGTTCATGCAAACTGACCGTCCGGCCCGATGACGCCGCTCGCGCCCAGCGTGTTCCTGCCGACGGGCGCGCGCGGCCGCACGGCCGGCGGCGGCCGTGCGGCGTGGCTGGAGCGGCGGATCGGCCTGCTGCTGGTGGCACCGGCGGTGCTGCTCATCCTGGCGCTGTCGGTGTATCCGCTGCTCTATTCGCTCTGGGTCTCGTTCGTAAATTACGACTTCCTGGTGCCGGGGCACGCCTTCGTCGGCCTGCGCAACTTCGCTTCCGTCATCGCCGATCCGATCGCCCGGTCGTCGCTGGCGACCACGGTCGTGCTGTCGGCGATCGACGTGGCGATGGAGTTCGCGCTCGGCCTCGGACTCGCGCTGGCAATGGCGCGGCCGTTCGCGGGGCGCGGCCTCGTCACCTCGGTGCTGATCGTGCCGCTGTTCATCAGTCCGGTGATCGTCGGCCAGTTCTGGGCGCTGCTGTTGCAACGCCCGTTCGGGCCGACCGACTACGTGCTCGGCATCCTGCTCGGCCAGCCAGTGACGATCAACTGGCTCAGCGGCTTTCCGTGGAACTTCCTGGCGCTGATTCTGGCCGATGTCTGGCAGTGGACGCCGTTCATGTTCGTCATCCTCTCGGCCGGGCTGACGGCGATTCCGGACGAGCCGTACGAGGCGGCGGAAATCGACGGCGTGAACGGGTGGCAGGCGTTCCGCTACATCACCCTGCCGCAGCTCGTGCCGATGATCCTGCTCGCGGTCACGTTCCGGCTGCTCGACGCGATCAAGCTGTTCGACGTGATCTTCATGATGACCGGCGGCGGCCCGGGCACCAGCACCTATACCGCGTCGTTCTTCCTCTATGAACTGGGCTTCCAGCATTTCCACCTGTCGGAGGCGACGGCCGGAAGCTGGCTGTTCCTGCTGCTGACCGCCGCCGCGGTCACCTTCCTGGTACGCCGGCTGCTGCGGGCGGAGGCGGCGCAGTGACCGGCGCAGGCATCGGCGCGGGGTTCGGCGCATGAGCGTGGTTCGCCGCCGCCGTTGGACCGGCCGGCTGCGCTTCCTCGCGATCGCCGCCGCGCTGCTCTATGTGCTGCTGCCGCTCTACTGGGTCGCCGTCACCTCGATCAAGCCGTCGGACGACTATCTGGCGGTCCCGCCGGTATGGTTCCCGGCGCATCCCACGCTCGTCCACTACGCCGCGGCGCTGTTCGCCTATCGCGGTCTTGCCGGCCTGTCGCACAGCGTGACGGTGGCACTCGGTGCCACGCTGCTGTCGGTGCTGCTCGGCACGCCGATGGGCTACAGTCTGGCGCGGTTCCGCACCGGGGGGACGCATCTCGCCTTCTGGGTGCTGTCGCAGCGCTTCCTGCCGCCGGTCGCGATCGGCCTGCCGATCTTCCTGCTCTACCGGAACTACGGGCTGTACGACACGCAGGCCGGCCTGGTGCTGGTCTATACGGTGATGACGCTGCCGCTGACCGTGTGGATGATGTTCGCCTATTTCCGCCAGTTGCCGCGCGAGCTGGAGGATGCGGCCCGCGTCGATGGCTGCGGCTGGTGGCAGGCGTTCCTGCGCGTCGCCATCCCGCTGGCGCTGCCCGGCATCGCCGCCGCCGCGGTGTTCGCCTTCATCACCGTCTGGACCGAATTCTTCTTCGCGCTGATCCTGACCAGCCGTCATGCGTTCACCCTGCCGACCGTGTTCCGCTCCTTCATCAGCTTCCAGGGCGCGCAGTACGGCGAATCGAGCGCGTTGGCGATGGTGTCTCTGGTTCCCTCGATCCTGCTCGGCGTGCTGGTGCAGCGCCATCTGGTGCGCGGGCTGACGCTGGGCGCGGTGCGCGGATGACGGTCCCTGCCGCCAGTAACGGAGAGCTTGCCCCATGACACGTTTCCGGGTCGCCATCGACAGCGATTTCCGCAAGCCGGACGGAACCCCGGCCTATCCCGATTTCGACCTGTCGCCGCTCACCGCCGATCCGGCGATCGACCTCGACCATGTCGATCTGGGCAGCGAGGCGCCGCCCGCGGTCGCCGAGCAATACGACGCGCTGATCCTGCTCGGCCGGCGTTTCGGCCGGGCGAGCGCGGTGGCGTCCCGGCTGGCGCTGGTGGCGCGTTTCGGCGTCGGCTACGACACCGTCGATGTCGACGCCTGCACCGGGGCGGGCATCGCGCTCACCATCACGCCGTCGGGCGTGCGCCGGCCGGTGGCGGTGGCGATCCTGACGCTCATGCTGGCTCTGGCCGGCCGGCTGATGGCGAAGGACCGGCTGACCCGGCAGGGGCCGGCCGGCTATGCCCAGCGCAGCGCCCATATGGGGGTCGGGCTGGTCGGGCGCACCCTCGCCTCGATCGGCATCGGCAATATCGGCGCCGAGATGTTCCGCCTCGCGCGGCCGCTCGACATGCGCTTCATCGCGTGCGACCCGTTCGCCGATCCCAGGCTGGCGGCCGAGCTGGGGGTGACGCTGGTCGATCTGCCGACGCTGTTCCGGGAGGGTGATGTCGTCACCGTCAACTGCCCGTTGACGCCGCAGACGCGGCATCTGGTCGATGCCCGCCATCTGGCGCTGATGAAGCCCGATGCCTTCCTGATCAACACCGCGCGCGGCCCGATCGTCGATCAGGCGGCGCTGGTCGCGGTGCTGCAGGCCCGCGGCATCGCCGGTGCCGGCCTCGACGTGCAGGAACAGGAGCCGCCGGACCCCGCCGATCCGCTGCTCGCGCTCGACAACGTCATCCTGACGCCGCACGCGCTGTGCTGGACGGACCAGTGCTTCGCCGGCATCGGCGCCTCCGCCGTGCGCTCGGTGCTGGACGTGGCGCATGGCCGCGTGCCGGAGGGCCTGGTCAACCGCGCGGTGCTGGACCATCCCCGCTGGCGCGGCCGGGCCGCCCGCGCATGAACCCGACGAGGACCGCCCTGATCTACGGCACGGCGGAGCCGCCGCTGCCGCCGCGCCGGCTCGCCGCCGGCCGGCTTTCGGCCGATCTGGAGGGTGGCAATCTGCGTACGATCCGCCTCGACGGGGTGGAGGCGATCCGCGCCATCGCCTTCCTGGTGCGCGGACCCGGCTGGGAGACGTTCGAGCCGGTGATCGAGGACCTCGCGGTCACCGAGGATGCGGACGGGTTCCGGGTGAGCTATCGCGCGATCGTGCGCGACGGAGAATCGCGGCTCGACTACGCCGCCCGGATCGCCGGCGATGCGGCGGGCCGGCTGGAATTTGATTGCGATATCACCCCGGAAACCGACTTCGTCACCTGCCGCACCGGCTTCGTGGTGCTGCACCCGGCCGGCGTCGCCGCCCGGCCGGTGCGCATCGAGCACGCCGACGGCAGCATCGTCGCCGGGCGCTTTCCGGACCTGATCGACCCGGTGCAGCCGATGCTGGACCTGCGGGCGCTGACCCATGAGGTGGCGTCCGGCCGGGCCGTGACCTGCCGCATGGACGGCGACGTGTTCGAGATGGAGGACCAGCGCAACTGGTCGGACGCCTCGTTCAAGACCTATGTGCGGCCGCTGTCGCGCCCCTGGCCCTATACGCTGCCGGCCGGCGAGCCGGCGACCCAGTCGGTCACGCTGCGGCCGGAGGGGGAGGCCCCGCCGCCGGCGGTGGCCCGGGCGGCGGAGGGGCCCATCGCGCTGACCGCCGGGCCGGCGGTCGGGACGATGCCGGAGATCGGGCTGGGCTGCACGCCGGAGGAGGCGCGGGTCGCCCTGCCGCATGCCGCCGAACTGGCGCGCGCCGCCATCCCGGTGCTGGTCTGCCGCTTCGATCCCGGCCAGGGCCACGGCGTGGAGGAACTGCGCGCATGTCGCGACCTCGCCGCCGCCTGCGGCAGCGCCGTGGAACTGCAGATCGTCGTCCAGCGCGTTACCGACTTCGCCGAGGAGCTGCAGGAGGCCGCCGCCCTGCTGCAGGCCGCAGGCCTGGCGCCACGGGCCGTGGCGGTCTCCCCGGCGGCGGACCTCAAGAGCACCACGCCGGGCCAGCCCTGGCCCGAAACTGCGCCCCTGGAAGCCCTTTACGCGGCGGCACGGGCGGCATTCCCGGGTATCGCCCTGGCCGGGGGCACGTTCGCCTATTTCACCGAGCTGAACCGCAAGCGTCCGCCGGCCGGGCTGCTTGATGCCGTGACCTTTGCCACCTGCCCGCTGGTCCACGCCGCGGACGACCGCTCGGTGATGGAGTCGCTCGCCGCGCTGCCCGCCATTGCCCGCTCGGCGCGGGCGATTGCCGGCGCCACGCCGTTCGTGGTCGGCCCCAGCGCCATCGGCATGCGCGACAACCCGTACGGTCCCGCGCCGCTGCCCAATCCCACCAACCGGCGGCTGGTGATGGGCGGTGCCGACCCGCGCCAACGCGGCCTGTTCAATGCCGCCTGGACGCTCGGCTACATCGCCCGGTTCGGCCTCGGCGGCGCTGCCCGCATCGCCCTCTCCGCGCCGGCCGGGCCGTTCGGCATCCTGGACGTGCAGGGTGAGCTGCCGGTGTTCCCGGTGCTGGCCGGCTGTGCGGCCCTGCGCGGCGCGGTGCTGCATGCGGTGTCCGGCGGGCCGGAGGAGGCGCTAGCGGCGCTGCTGGCGGTGCGGCCGGGGCATCGCGAATTGTGGCTCGCCAACCTGACGCCGGAGCGGCAGGACATCGTCCTGCCGGCCGAGCTGCGCGCCGGCACGCAGCACCTGATGGACGCCGAGACCCTGGCCGCCGCACCCCCCGACCTAACCACGGCGCGGCCGGCGCCGCCCGGCGGGCGGGTGAAACTCGACGCCTATGCCGTGCTCCGCTGCCTCGCCGGCGGGTAGCCTTGCCCTGTGAGCGTTCCGAGAGATGGGTGACAGTTTGTTCCGGACACATGGGTGACGCCTCCTTGGCTGGCTAGCCAGCCAAGGAGGCGTTGATGCCGTGGA
>JAKAZX010000174.1 GCA_021826485.1 Pseudomonadota bacterium
ATCGGCGCGGTCAACGGCTACGTGCTGTCGAAATGGCGGTTCCGCGGGTCGGAGACGCTGTTCCTGGTGATGACGCTCGGCGTGTTCATGCCCGGGCAGATGGTGCTGCTGCCCTGGGCGATCACGCTCGGCTGGCTCGGGCTGACCAACACCATCGCCGGGCTGGTGCTGATCCATTGCGTGCAGGGCATCAGCTTCACCACGCTGTTCTGCCGCAACTACTACGTCAACATCCCCGACGAACTGATCCGCGCCGCCCGCATCGACGGCGCCGGGTTCTGGCGCATCTTCCGCCGCATCGTGCTGCCGCTGTCGCCGCCGATCCTGATCGTGACGGTGATCTGGCAGTTCACCGGCATCTGGAACGACTTCCTGTTCGGCATCACCTTCTCCTCCGGCGCGCATCAGCCGATCACCGCGGCCCTGATCGGCCTGTCGGCGGCCGGCACGTCGGTGCACCAGTACAACGTCGAGAGCGCCGCGGTGCTGATGGGCGCGCTGCCGCCGCTGCTGATCTACCTGTTCGGCGGGCGGTATTTCGTGCGCGGGCTGACACAGGGCGCGATCAAATAGCCGGGCAAGTAGCGGGGACACATGGCATCGCTGAGCGTCCGCGGCCTGACCAAACGGTTCGGTCCGATCGAGGTGCTGAAGGACATCAACCTGGACGTGGCGCCCGGCGAGTTCATCGTGCTGGTCGGCCCGTCCGGCTGCGGCAAATCGACGCTGCTGGCCATGATCGCCGGGCTGGAGACGGTGAGCGCCGGGGAAATCCGCATCGCCGAGCGGGTGGTGAACGAGGTGCCGCCGAAGGACCGCGACATCGCCATGGTGTTCCAGTCCTACGCGCTCTATCCCACCATGTCGGTGCGGCAGAACATCACCTTCGGCATGGAATCGCGCGGCGTGCCGAAGCCGGCGCGGGATGCGGCGGTGGCGCGCGTGGCGGCGCTGCTGCAGATCGAGGCGCTGCTGAACCGCAAGCCCTCCCAGCTTTCCGGCGGCCAGCGGCAGCGGGTGGCGATGGGCCGCGCGCTGGTGCGTGAGCCGGCGCTGTTCCTGTTCGACGAGCCGCTGTCCAACCTGGACGCCAAGCTGCGCGTGGAGATGCGCACCGAGATCAAGAAGCTGCACGCGACGCTGGGCAAGACGACGATCTATGTGACGCACGACCAGGTGGAGGCGATGACGCTCGCCTCCCGCATCGCGGTGATGCACCAGGGGCGGGTGCAGCAGTTCGACCGGCCGCGCAGCGTCTATGAACGCCCGGCCAACATGTTCGTCGCCGGCTTCATGGGTGCGCCGGCGATGAACTTCCTGCGCGGCGAGATCGTCGCCCGCGACGGCGCCCCCGCCGTCGCCATCGGCATGGACGGCGCGCACCTGCCGCTGCCATCGCGGTCGGCGGGCGCGGACCTCGCCGCAGGCCGGCGCGTGGTGCTGGGCATCCGGCCGGAAACCATCCTTGACGGCTCGCGCACCCGCGCCGAGCCGGGCCGCAGCCTCGCCACTCTCGATGCGCGGGTGGAGGTGGTGGAACCGACCGGGCCGGAGACGATGGTGATCGCGCGGCTCGGCACGCACAGCGTGATCGCCCGCTTCGACCCGGACGCGGCGCCGGCGCCCGGCGATACCGTGACGCTCGCCATCGACATGGCGAAAGCCTGCCTGTTCGATGCCGAAACCGAGCGCCTGATCTGACCCAGCCGGAGCACCACGCCGTGACCCATGCCATCTACCCGAGCCTTGCCGACCGCCCCGTGTTCATCACCGGCGGCGGATCGGGCATCGGCGCCGCCATGGTCGCCGCCTTCGCCGCCAACCACGCGCGCGTCGCCTTCGTCGATATCGACACGGCGGCGTCCGAGGCGCTGGTGGCGGACCTGCATGCCGCGCGCCATGCGCCGCTGTTCCTGCGCTGCGACCTGACCGACATCGCCGCCCTGCGCGCCGCGATCGCCGCGGCCGCCGCGCGCATCGGCGATATCGGCGTGCTGGTCAACAACGCCGCCAACGACGAGCGGCACGACGTGGACGCGGTGACGCCGGAATACTGGGACCGGGCGATGGCGGTGAACCTGCGCCACCAGTTCTTCGCCGCCCAGGCGGTGCATCCGCAGATGCGCGCGCGCGGCGGCGGGGCGATCATCAATTTCAGCTCGATCGCCTGGATGGTCGGCGGCGGGCGCATGATCGCCTACACCACCGCCAAGGCGGCGGTGATGGGGCTGACGCGCAGCCTCGCGCGCGAATTCGGGCCGGACAATATCCGCGTCAACGCGATCGCCCCCGGCGCCGTGATCACGCCGCGCCAGTTGCGGCTGTGGCTGTCGGACGGCGACGTGGCGAATTTCGTCGCCCGCCAGTGCATCGGCCGGCGCCTGCTGGCCGAGGATATCGCCCGCGCGGCGCTGTTCCTGGCCGCCGACGACAGCGCCATGGTGACCAAGCAGTGCCTGATCGTGGACGGCGGCCTTCGCTGAGCGGCGGCGACGGACGGGGTTGACCGGCCGGCCGTTGCGCGGCCAGTCTGGCGGGAACATCGGGGCCCCGTCATGTCCAGCATCAGCGCCCGCATCGAGCGGCTGCCGTTCGGCCGGTTCCATCGCCGCCTGCTGCTGATGGGCGGCCTCGGCTACACGTTCGACGGGCTGGATGCGGCGGTGATCGCCTTCGTCCTGCCGGTGGTGATGAAACTGTGGGGGCTGACCAGCGTCGAGACCGGGGTGCTGGGCAGCGCCAATTTCATCGGCTTCCTGTTCGGCGCACTGACCGCCGGGCTGCTCGGCGACCGCATCGGGCGGCGCCCGGTGATGATGTATGCGCTCGCGCTCTACACCGTCGCCTCCCTGGTCAGCGCGTTCGCCCATTCCTGGCCGGTGTTCTTCTGGACGCGCGTGCTGGCCGGCCTCGGCACCGGGGCGGAAAGCGCGATCGTCGCGCCGTACCTGGCGGAATTCGTCGCGCGGCGGATGCGCGGCGGCTTCACCGGGGCACTCGCCGGCTTCTTCTCCTTCGGGTTCGTCGGCGCCGCGCTGCTCGGCTATTTCATCGTGCCGACCGCGCCGCAGGCATGGCGGACCGTGCTGGCGCTGACCGCGCTGCCGGTGGTGATGCTGCTGTGGTGGCGCCGCGCGCTGCCGGAATCGCCGCGCTGGCTGGAGGCGCAGGGCCGCATGGCCGAGGCGTCGCAGGTGCTCGACCGGATGGAGGCGGAGGCGGAAGGCGCATTGCCGCCGCTGGATGCCGCCGCCGCGCCGCCGCCGCTGGCCAATGCCGGGCGGCGCGGCTTCGCGGTGCAGCTCGCCGCCCTGCTGTCGCCGGGGCTGCGCCGCATCACCGTGATGACGTGGCTGATGTGGCTGTCGATCACCTTCAGCTACTATGCGTTCTTCACCTGGATCCCGACGCTGCTGGTACAGAGCGGCATGACCATCACGCGCAGCTTCGGCTACTCGATCGCGATCTATCTGGCGCAGATCCCCGGCTACTACACGGCCGCGTGGCTGAACGAGCGGATCGGCCGGCAGGCGGTGATCGCGTCCTACATGGTGCTCGGGGGCATCTCGGCGCTGGTGATGAGCATGGCGCATACGCCGCTTGCCATCATGATCTGCGGCATCTTCCTGTCGTTCTTCATGAACGGCACCTATGCCGGCGTCTATGCCTACACGCCGGAGGTGTTCCCGACCGACGTGCGCACCACCGGCACCGGCCTCGCCTCCGCGATCGGGCGGCTCGGCTCCATCGCCTCGCCGATCATCGTCGGCTTCATCTTCCCGCGCCTGGGCTTCGGCGGCGTGTTCGGCATGACGACGGTGGTGCTGCTGGTCGGCGCCGTCGCGGTGCTGGTGCTGGGCGTGCGCACCCTGAGCCGCTCGCTGGAGGACATCGCGCGCGAGGAACTCGCCCCGACACGCTGAAAGGACGCCATATCATGCAGGTGCTGTTCACCGACGCCATCATCACCGATAGCGACGGGCGGCGCGAAGGCAACGTGCTGGTCGAGGACGGGGTGATCCGCGACGTCGCCGCGCGCGATGCCGGGGCGGACGGGCGGCGGGTGATCCGCCTGCGCGGCCGGACGCTGATGCCCGGGCTGATCGACTGCCATGTCCACGTGGTCGCGTGCATGATGAACCTCGCCGCGGTCGCGGCACTGCCGGATGCGATCGCGGTGCTGCGCAGCCTGCCGCTGATGCGCGGCATGCTGGACCGCGGGTTCACCACCGTGCGCGACGTCGGCGGCGCGCCGCCGGCGCTCGGAGAGGCGGTGGCGGAGGGGCTCGCGGTCGGCCCGCGGCTGATCTGCTGCGGCAAGGCGCTGTCGCGCACCGGCGGGCATTCCGACATGCGGCCCCGCCACGACACGCATGACGCGCATCGCTGGGAACGCGGCTTCGGTGCGATGGGGCGCATCGCCGACGGCGTCGATGAAGTGCGCCGCGCCTGCCGACAGGAACTGCGCCAGGGCGCGCGCTTCATCAAGGTGATGGCCAACGGCGGCGTCGCCAGCCCGACCGACCCGATCGCCTGGCAGGGCTACTCGCCGGAGGAACTGCGCGCGGCGGTGGAGGAAGCGGCGGATGCCGGCACCTATGTCGCGGCGCATCTCTATACCGCCGATGCGATCGCGCGCGCGGTGCGCGCGGGGGTGCATTCACTGGAGCACTGCAACCTGATCGATGCGCCCACCGCTTCCCTGGCCGCCGCCGCCGGGGCGGTCGCGGTGCCGACACTGGTGACCTACGAGGCGCTGGCGCAGGACGGCCCGCGCTTCGGCTTTCCGCGCGACAGCATCGCCAAGATCGAGACGGTGCGCACCCGCGGCATGCATAGCCTGGAGGTGCTGCGCGCGGCCGGCGTGACGATGGCGTTCGGCACCGACCTGCTGGGCGAAACCCAGGTGCGGCAGACCGAGGAATTCGCCATCCGCGCGCGGGTCCTGCCGTCCGCCGAGATTTTCGCCGCCGCGACCACCATCGCGGCACGGCTGATCGGCATGGAGGGCCAGTTGGGCATCGTCGCCCCCGGCGCCATCGCCGACCTGCTGGTGGTGGAGGGTGACCCGCTGGCCGACGTGACCCTGCTGGCGGACCCGGCGCGCAATCTGCGCCTGATCATGCAACAGGGGCGCGTGTATCGGGACATGCCGGCGGACTGACGCGCCACAATGCGGCCGCAGCGCCGGACATTAACTGCGCCTTAACAATCGACGAAAGCGGAAAGTTATCGGGTAGTCCCGCAAGGCATTTTCCTGGCCCAGCATTGTCGTGCTGGCGGCGTTGACAGGCGGCGGCGGACGGCGCACCTCAGGCACGCCAGACGGCCGGGCGGCCGCTGCCGGGGGGCAACCCCCGGTGGAGGAAAGTCCGGGCTCCACGGGAATACGGTGCCGGCTAACGGCCGGCGGGGGCGACCCCAGGGAGAGTGCCACAGAGAACAGACCGCCGGCGCAAGCGGGAAATCCGCCCGCCGGCAAGGGTGAAACGGGGCGGCAAGAGCGCACCGCGCCCCCGGCAACGGGGGCGGCACGGCAAACCCCACCGGGAGCAAGACCGAATAGGGGCGGCCGGCGAGCCAGGCGGGTTTCCGCTTGGCCGACGCAGGGGCATTCCCGCCCCGCCGCCCGGGTTGGTCGCGTGAGGCGCGCAGCGATGCGCGTCCCAGAGGAATGGTCGCCCCGTCGCGGTAACGCGGCGGACAGAACCCGGCTTACAGGCCGTCTGGCGCAGTTTTGTTCATCACGGTTCCGCGCGCTGCCTTGCGTTCGATCGTTCGCGAACGGGGCGGGTGCAAAAGCGCAAAAGAACAAACGGCGAATACTGACTCGTTACAGCCATGCTGAGACAATGCGTCACGGCAATCGCGCAGGCCCTTGACATCCCTTAGGAGGTTCGCCGCCGCCCCAAGTAAAACCTGCAAATCCCTTTGACGCCCATGTTCACCCATGTTATCCCATGCCATCCCAGGGCGGGGGGACACCGTGGCGCGTCACGCGCCCCGGCGACGCAGCCGCTCGGACCACACCAGGCGCTTCGCGAGGCAAGCGGATACAGGCGGGGAAAGGGGCGCAGCCGGCCGGATGACCCAATTCCTGGGCACCCATACGAACAGGCTGGACGCCAAGGGCCGCGTCTCCATCCCCGCGCCGTTCCGGGCCGCCCTGCGTCTGGAAGGCGGCGGCAGCGTGCCGCTGGTGCTCCGCCCCTCGCACAAGCACGCCTGCGTCGAGGGCTGGCCCGACTCGGTGTTCCAGTCGCTCGCCAAGCCGCTCGATGCGCTCGACATGTTCAGCGAGGCGCATGACGACCTCGCCGCCGCGCTCTATGCCGATGCCTGGCCGATGGAGGCCGACAAGGAAGGCCGCATCGTGCTGCCGGAGGCGCTGGTGGCGCATGCCAATCTGTCGGATGCGGTGGTGTTCATGGGCCTCGGCCGCACCTTCCAGATCTGGGAACCGGCGGCGGCCGAGCGGCGGCGGGCGGAAGCACGGGAACGCGCGCGGGCGCGCCAGTTGACCCTGCCGGGAGGGGCGGCATGAGCGGCCATGCCCCGGTGATGCTGCGCGAGGTGCTGGCGGCGCTGGCGCCGCACGACGGCGGCAGCTACTGCGATGCCACGTTCGGCGGCGGCGGCTATGCGGCGGCCATCCTGGACCGCGCCGCCTGCACCCTGTGGGCGATCGACCGCGACCCGGACGCGATCGCCCGTGGCGCGGCACTGCTGGCCCGCCATCCCGGCCGCCTGCACCTGATCGAAGGCCGCTTCGGCGAGATTCTGCCGCTGCTGCGCAACGCGGGAGTCGCGCGACTCGACGGCGTGGTGCTCGATCTTGGCGTGTCTTCCTTCCAACTTGACGACCCGGCGCGGGGCTTCTCGTTCCGTGCCGACGGGCCGCTGGATATGCGCATGGGCCGCGATGGGCCGACCGCCGCCGACCTGGTGAATACGCTGCCCGAGCGCGCGCTGGCCGATACCCTGTTCGAACTGGGGGAGGAGCGGCGGTCGCGCGCCATCGCGCGGGCCATCGTCGCGGCGCGGGCGGCGGCGCCGATCACTACCACCGCACGCCTCGCCGCCATCGTGCGCAGCGTGGTGCCGCCGGACCGCTCCGGCATCGACCCGGCCACCCGCAGCTTCCAGGCGCTGCGCATCCGCGTGAACGACGAGCTGGGCGAGGTGGCGCGGGCGCTGCAGCAGGCGGCCGGGTTGCTCTCTCCCGGCGGACGGCTGGTCGTGGTGGCGTTCCATTCGCTGGAGGACCGGCTGGTCAAGCACTTCATGGCCGAGGCCGCGGGGCGTGCCCCTGCACCCTCGCGCCACGACCCGGCGGGGCTGCGCGCGCGCACCGCGCCGGCCTGGCGGCTGCTGACGCCCCGCGCGTTGCGGCCCGCCGATGACGAGATCGCCGCCAATCCCCGCGCCCGCAGCGCCCGTCTGCGCGCGCTGGAGCGGCTGGCAGAGGAGGCGACCGACCGATGATCCGCCCGTTCACCCTGCTGACCATGCTGATGGCCGCCGGGGCCGGCCTGTATCTGTACCAGGCCAAGCAGCAGGGCCGCGTGCTCGACCGGCAGATCCACGACATCCAGGCCGACACCGACACGATGCGCCAGCGCTCGGAGGTGCTGCGCGCGGAATACACGCTGCTGAACGACCCGTCGCGGCTGGCCGACCTGGTCAGCGCGCATCTGCCTGACCTGAAGCCGACGCAGCCGCCGCAATGGACCTCGATGGCCGAGCTGGACCGGCGGCTGCCGCCGGTCGGCTCGGCGACCGCGCCGGCCGCACCGCTGGAACCCGCCGCCCCCGAGGTGCCGCCGGCGACGGACCCGACCCCGGTCGCCACCGCCGAGCCGCCGCCCCGCACCGCGCCGACCGCCGCGGTGCCCGCCGCCTTGGCCG
>JAKAZX010000175.1 GCA_021826485.1 Pseudomonadota bacterium
GGGGGGGTGCAGCCAAGTCCCCCGCAACCGCGTAGAATGGGCGGCAGCACGCAGAAGGATACGCCCATGACCAGCGCCCCCGCCGAGCTTGACCGTCTGGCGATCGACACCATCCGCACGCTGGCGATGGATGCCGTGCAGAAGGCGAATTCCGGCCATCCCGGCACGCCGATGGCGCTCGCCCCGGTCGCCTACACGCTCTGGCAGAAGGCGCTGCGCTTCGACCCGGCCGATCCGAACTGGCCGGGCCGCGACCGGTTCGTGCTGTCCTGCGGCCATGCCTCCATGCTGCTCTACGCGCTGCTACACCTGGCCGGGGTGAAGGCGGTGAACGAGCATGAGCAGCGCGGGGCGCCGGCCGTCTCGCTCGATGACATCAAGCAGTTCCGCCAGCTTTCCAGCAAGACGCCGGGGCATCCGGAATACCGCCTGACCTCGGGGGTGGAGACCACCACCGGCCCGCTCGGCCAGGGCTGCGGCACCTCGGTCGGCATGGCGATGGCGCAGCGCTGGTTGGCCACGCGCTACAACCGGCCGGGCTTCCCGGTGTTCGACTACCGCATCTACGTGCTCGCCAGCGACGGCGACATGATGGAAGGCATCTCGCACGAGGCCGGGTCGATCGCCGGGCATCTGAAGCTGTCCAACCTGCTGTGGGTCTATGACAGCAACCACATCACCATCGAGGGCAATACCAGCCTCGCCTTCAGCGAGGACGTGGCGGCGCGCTTCCGCGCCTATGGCTGGCACACGATCGAGCTGCCGGACGCCAACGACACCGCCGCCTTCGCCGCCGCCCTCGACGAGACCGCCGGGATCACCGACCGGCCGAGCATGATCGTCGTGCATTCGCATATCGGCTTCGGCGCGCCGAAGAAGCAGGACTCGCGGGAGGCCCACGGCGAGCCGCTGGGGGCGGAGGAGATCCGCGGCGCCAAGCGTGCCTATGGCTGGCCGGAGGATGCGCAGTTCCTGGTGCCGGACGGCGTCTATCAGCGCTTCGCCGAGGGCGTCGGCGCGCGCGGCGCCCGGCTGCACGCCGAATGGCAGGCGATGTTCGCGCGCTACCGCGCGGAATTTCCCGACCTCGCCGCCGAACTCGACCTGATGAACCTGCACGAGCTGCCGTCCGGCTGGGATGCCGACATCCCGCAATTCCCCGCCGATGCGAAGGGCGTGGCGTCGCGCGATGCCTCGCAGAAGGTGCTGAACGCGATCGCCCCGCGCCTGCCCTGGCTGATCGGCGGTGCGGCCGACCTCGCGCCCTCCACCAAGTCGAACCTGACCTTCCCCGGCGCCGGCAGCTTCGGCGCCGACAACTATGCCGGGCGCAACATGCATTTCGGCATCCGCGAACACGCGATGGGCACCATCGCCAACGGCCTGGCGCTGGCCGGGGTGCGGCCCTACGCCTCCGGCTTCCTGATCTTCAGCGACTACATGAAGCCGCCGATCCGGCTCGCCGCGATCATGGAACTGCCGGTGATCTACATCTTCACCCACGACTCGATCGGCGTGGGCGAGGACGGGCCGACCCACCAGCCGATCGAGCAGATCGTCAGTCTGCGCGCCATCCCCGGCATGATCGTGCTGCGCCCGGGCGACGGAAACGAGGTGGCGGAAGCCTGGCGGGTCGCGCTCGGCCGCAAGGAACAGCCCTGCGCGCTGATCCTCAGCCGCCAGCCGCTGCCCACGCTCGACCGCACGCGCTACGCCCCCGCTTCCGGCGTCGCGCGCGGCGGCTATGTGCTGTCCGACTGCCAGGGCACGCCGGAGATCATCCTGATGGCGACCGGCAGCGAAGTGTCGCTTGCCGCCGGCGCCTGTGAGGCGTTGCAGCGCGAAGGTGTGCGCGCCCGCGCCGTCTCCCTGCCGTCCTGGGAATTGTTCGAGCAGCAGCCGCAGGCGTATCGCGATGCCGTGCTGCCGCCCGGGGTGACGCGGCGGCTCGCCATCGAGCAGGCGGCGGTGATGGGCTGGGACCGCTATGTCGGCCCGCGCGGGCGGGTGATCGGCATGCACAGCTTCGGCGCCTCCGCGCCGATCGGCGCCCTGCTCAGCAAGTTCGGCTTCACCCCGGACAAGGTGCTGGAGGCGGCGCACGCGCTGCTGCGCGATGCCGGCTGACGCCCCGATGCCATCCGACGCCCCCATGCCGGTCCAGGCGCTCGACGCGACGCTGGCGAGCGACCCGGCGACGCTCTCCGGCGCGCCGAAGGCGCCGCCGGCAACGCTGGTCATCTTCGGCGCCGGCGGCGACCTGACCAAGCGGCTGCTGATGCCCGCGCTCTACAACCTCGCCGCCGCCAAGCTGCTGGACGAGAATTTCGCGGTGATCGGCGTCGATCGGCTGGACGGCAGCGACGACAGCTACCGCCAGTCACAGACCGAGACGATCAGCAATTTCGTCGCCGCGCGCAGCAACCGCGGCGCGACACTGGACGAGGCGGCATGGACCTGGCTGCGCGGGCGGCTGTCCTATGTGCAGGGGGATCTGCAGGACCCGCGCACCTACCAGGCGATCGGCTGGCGGCTGAACGAGGCGCTGCGCGAGCGCGGGCAGGCCAACTGCGTGTTCTACCTCGCCGTCGCCGACCGCTTCTTCGGCCCGATCATCGACCATCTGGCGGCCGAGAACCTGCTGCGCGAGCAGGACAAGGCGTGGCGGCGCGTGGTGATCGAGAAGCCGTTCGGCCACGACCTCGCCTCGGCCAAGGCGCTGAATGCGCGCATCCTGAAGGTGATGGACGAGCAGCAGGTGTTCCGCATCGACCATTTCCTCGGCAAGGAAACGGTGCAGAACATCATGGCGCTGCGCTTCTCCAACGGCATCTTCGAGCCGCTGTGGCAGCGCGACCATATCGACCACGTGCAGATCACCGCGGCGGAGACGGTGGGCGTGGAAAGCCGCGCGCGGTTCTATGAGGCGACCGGCGCGCTGCGCGACATGGTGCCGAACCACATGTTCCAGTTGCTGGCGATGACGGCGATGGAACCGCCGACTTCGTTCGATGCCGATGCGGTGCGCTCCGAGAAATCCAAGGTGATCGACGCGATCCATCCGCTCGGCCGTGCCGAGGCGGTGGAGCGCGTGGTGCGCGGCCAGTACGCGCCCGGCACGCTGCACGGCCAGCACCTGCGCGGCTATCGCGAGGAACCCGGGGTCGCGCCCGATTCCGGCACGGAAACCTATGTCGCGCTCAAGCTGTTCATCGACAACTGGCGCTGGGCGGGCGTGCCGTTCTACATCCGTACCGGCAAGCGCACCCACACCCGCCGCACCGAGATCGCGATCCAGTTCAAGCAGGCGCCCTATGCGCTGTTCCGCGACACGCCGGTGGAGCGGCTGACGCCGAACATCCTGACGCTGCATTTGCAGCCGCAGGAAGGCGCATCCTTGCAGTTCAGCGCCAAGATTCCCGGGCCGGTGGTGCATCTGGGCGGCGTGCGGATGGAGTTCAGCTATGCCGACTACTTCGGCACCTCCAACAGCACCGGCTATGAGACGCTGCTGTACGACGTGTTCACCGGCGACAACACGCTGTTCCAGCGCGCCGACAATATCGAGGCGGGGTGGCGCGCGGTGCAGCCGGTGCTGGACGCCTGGGCGGAGGGCCGCGGCGAACTCCATCCCTACGCCGCCGGCACCGCCGGCCCGACGCAGGCGGAGCGGCTGCTGGTGCGCGACGGCCGGCGCTGGATGAAGCTCGCGTGACCGCGCCGCGCGTGCTGGTGGTGATGGGCGTCACCGGCACCGGCAAGACCACGCTCGCCGAGCTGCTGGCGGCGCGGCTGCACTGGCGGTTGCAGGAGGGCGATGCCCTGCACCCGCCGGAGAACGTCGCCAAGATGTCCGGCGGCACGCCGCTGACCGATGCCGACCGCTGGCCCTGGCTCGACCGCATCGCCGCCTGGATCGCCGCCCGGCTCGACGCCGGGGAGGGCGGCATCGTCACCTGCTCGGCGCTCAAGCGTGCCTATCGCGAGCGCCTGGCTGCCGGCCGCGCCGGCGTGCGCTTCGTGTTCCTGCACGGCAGCCGCGACCTGCTGGCCGCCCGCCTCGCCGCACGGCGCGGCCATTTCATGCCGCCCAGCCTGCTGGCCAGCCAGCTCGCGACGCTGGAGCCGCCGGGGGCGGACGAGGCGGGGGTGATCGCAGTCGATGTCGCCGCCCCGCCGGAGGCGCTGGCGGCGCAGGTGATCGCCGCCCTCGATGCCGAAACGGCATCAGGGGCGGGGTGAGCGATGCCGTTTCGGCATCGCCTGACAGGGGGTGGAATTGCCGGACATTGACCTCGAATCCGAGTACAACAACCGCGCCAAGGTGCCCGACCACGCGCAGATCCAGGCGCGCTGGCAGCAGCAGGCGGCGGCGTTCCGGGCGGGCCATGCGCAGGCCGAGCTGGGGCTGCCCTATGGCGATACCGAACGCCAGGCGATGGACCTGTTCTGGCCCGCAGCCGACCGCGCCGCGCCGCTGGCGATCTTCGTCCACGGCGGCTACTGGCAGCGATCGGACCGCAGCTTTTACAGTCACTTGGCGGCCGGATTGCTGGCCCACGGCGTGGCCGTGGCGATGCCGTCCTACGATCTCTGCCCGCAGGTCACGCTGGCCGCGCTGATCGGCGAAGTGCGCGCCGCCGCCGCCTTCCTCGCCCGCCGCCACGCCCGCCCGATGCTCGCGACCGGCCATTCCGCAGGTGGCCACCTGGCCGCCATGCTGCTCGCAACCGATTGGCGGGATTATGGATTTTCCGCGCCGGTGATCCGCGCGGCGATGCCGGTCAGCGGCCTGTTCGACCTGGCGCCGCTCACGCACACAAGTGTGAACGACGCGCTCGGCCTGACGGAGGCGGAGGCGGCGCGACTTTCCCCGGTCAATATGCAACCGCCGTCCGGCGCCCTGCATGCCTTCGTCGGCGGGGACGAAGGCGTTGAATACACACGACAAGCGCGCAGCATTGCGCAAGCATGGGGCGGCACCTGGGAAGCACTCGCCGGGCGAAACCACTTCACCGTCCTTGAACCGCTCGGCGATCCGGAGTCGCATGTGGTAAAGGTTGCGATGAAGCTTATGTCAAGCTGAATCGTGCAACCATCGAGAAGCTGAAGCGTCACCTCCTCCGAAGCAACGGAGGAGGATATGGCGCAACATCCCTGTCACGACGATGGTTTGAACTGGGCGGTGCTTGGGGCCGGTGCCGGGTTGATTCTGGCAACACTGGCGGGCATCGGTCCGGCCGCTGCGGGCGACCTGCGCCCGGTGCCGCCGCCGCCCGGCAAGCAGATCATCGTCGATCACACCGGCCGGCCGGAAGCCGGCAAGGCATCGATCTACGCCCACCGCTTTGACGGCAAGAAAATGGCGGACGGCCGCCGCTACGATCCGCAGGCGAAGGTGGCCGCAAGCCGCTCCCTGCCGCTCGGCACCGTCGCGCGCGTCACCAACCTGGAGACCGGCCGCTCGACCGAGGTGCGGATCGAGGATCGCGGCCCGTTCGTCGATGGCCGCGTGGTCGATCTGACCCCCCGCGCCGCCGCCGATATCGGCCTCTCCCGCCGCGAGGGCGTCGCCCCGGTGATCGTCGCCCCGATCGAAGTGCCGCAGCCGGACGGCAGCCTGAAACTGGCCGCGGACCGGATGCCGCCCGATCAGGAGGGAAGTCGCTGACGTCGGGCGGCGCGATCAGTCGCCGCCGCCGTCGCCATCCCCGTCACCGCCGCCGCCGAACCCGCCCATGCCGTAGCCCGGTCCGCCGCCAAAGCCTTCCCCGCCATAGCCGCCGCCCGCCGGATAATAACCGGCACAACCGGCAAGAAAGGCCACAATCAAAGCTGCGAAGGCGATCTGTAAATTCCGCTTCATTACCGATCCTCCACATAACGTTAGCAGAATGTAGCGCAGAAGCCTTTGGTCTCCATCTAAAAGTTTTGTCTGTGTAGCGCCGTTCAGCGCAGGGCGTCGGTGATCTCGCGCACCTCCTCGGCCAGCGCGATCGCGGCGGTCAGGCCGGGGCTTTCGATGCCGAACAGGTTGACAAGGCCCGCGACGCCGTGGGCATCCGGTCCCTGGATGACGAAATCCTGCTTCGCCACCGCGGGCGGCACGATCTTCGGCCGCACGCCGGCATAGCCGGGATGCAGGGCGCCGTCCGCGAGGCCCGGCCAGTAACGCCGGATGGCGGCATAGAACCCGTCCGCGCGGCGCGGGTCCACGGTGTAATCGGGCGCCGCGATCCATTCCACGTCGGGCCCGAACCGCGCCTGCCCGGCCAGGTCGATCGTCAGATGCACGCCGAGGCCGCCTGCCACCGGCACCGGATAGATCAGCCGGCCGAACGGGTTGCTGCCGGACAGCACGAAGTAGTTGCCCTTGGCGTAATAGGGCGTGGGGATCATCTGGCGTGGCATCCCGCTGATGCCCCGCGCCACCGCCGGGGCCGCCAGCCCCGCGGAATTGACCACAAGTCGCGCCCGCAGCACCGCCGGCGCCGCCCCCGCCGTCTCCAGCACCACACCCTCGGCCGTCGCGCGGCCGCCGGCGACCGGGGCGCGGAAGGCGAATATCGCCCCGGCCGCTTCGGCCTCGCCTTGCAGCGCGAGCATGTAGCCGTGGCTGTCCACGATGCCGGTGGAGGGGGAGAGCAGGGCGGCGGTGCATTCGAGCGCCGGTTCCAGCGCCCGCGCCTCGGCGCCCGACAGCAGCCGCAGATCGTCCACCCCGTTCGCCGCCGCGGCGGCGCGGATGCCGGCCAGTCGCTCCTCCTCCGCCGCGTCGGTCGCCACGATCAGCTTGCCGCAGTTGCGGAACGGCACGCCGTGATCCGCGCAGAACGCGTACAGCATCCGCTTGCCGCGCACGCACAGCCGCGCCATCGCGCTGCCGCGCGGGTAGTAGATGCCGGCGTGGATCACCTCGCTGTTGCGGCTGGAGGTGCCGGTGCCGATTCCCTCCGCCGCCTCCAGCACCAGCACCTCGTGCCCGGCCAGCGCCAGCGCGCGGGCGACGGCGATGCCGACCACGCCCGCGCCGATCACCACGCATTCGATGTCGTCCATGCCCGCACCCTGAAACCTTGCCGCCGCCGCAGCAAGCCGGGGCGGGGACCTGTCCGCGGCGCGAATTGTGCTTTATCTGCGGCACCCCACCTGTCCGCCGTCCTGCCGAGGTTGCCCGATGCGCTTTCGCCCCCTGCTTGCGGCTGTCGTCCTGCCGCCGCTGTTGCTGCTTGCGGCGCCGGCGCGCGCGCAAACGGGCGGCGGCCCGCCGCCGGTCGGCACCGCGGTCGCGCATCGCCAGGCGGTGGTGGAAAGCAGCGAG
This sequence comes from Pseudomonadota bacterium, assembly GCA_021826485.1. Lineage (GTDB taxonomy): Bacteria > Pseudomonadota > Alphaproteobacteria > Acetobacterales > Acetobacteraceae > JAFKFJ01. The sequence goes on from JAKAZX010000175.1 coordinate 7,322, forward strand.
TTCGTCGGTCGCATGCAGGCGATCGACAAGGTCGATCTGGTGTCCCGCGTCACCGCCTATCTGGAGGAGATTCACTTCACCGAGGGCGCGGAGGTGCAGAAGGGCGATCTGCTCTACATGCTGGAGCGCGGGCCGTTCGAGGCGGACGTGGCGGCCAAGCAGGCGGCGGTGGCGCAGAACACGGCGCTGCTGCGCAATGCCAGCATCACGCTCGCGCGTGCCCAGTCGCTGCTCAACACGCCGGCCGGCCAGCGCTCCGCGGTCGATGACGCGCAGGCCCAGCAGGCGAGCCTGGCCGCGCAGTTGCTGTCCGCCCAGGCGCAATTGCGCGCCTCGCAGATCAACCTCGCCTATACCGAAATCCGCGCCCCGGTCGCCGGCAAGATCACGCGGACCAACGTCACTGTCGGCAACGTCGTGACACCCACCTCCGGCCCGCTGGCGACGATCTACAGCCAGGACCCGATGTACGTGCTGTTCCCCGTTTCGGTGCGCGCGGCGCTCGATCTGCGCAACCGCTATGCCGGCAAGGGCGGGCTGCAAGCCGTCGTGG
>JAKAZX010000176.1 GCA_021826485.1 Pseudomonadota bacterium
GGGCGGCCTGCTGCGCCCGCTGCGGCAGCTCGCGCCGCTGATCGCCGCCGCGCGCCAGCTCGATGCCGACGAGGAGGACCCCACCCAGCTTGCCGAGGGGCTGCGCAAGCTCTCGCGGGTAAAACTGCCGCCGCTGGCCGAGCCCGAGCGGATGGAGCAGCTCGGCCAGGTGCTCTCGGCGGTGCAGCGACTGCGCGCGAGCCTCGGCGAGGACACGCTGGAACAGGGCCTGGCGGCGGCGCGCGAGCGGGTGCGCAAGAAAGTCGCGGCGCTCGCGCGGGCGCTGGAGCGCGATTATCCGGGGGCGGCGGACGAGCCGGTGGAACACATGCTGGCGCGGCTGCCGAAGCTTGCGGTAACACCGACGCCGCTGGCCACCGCGGCGGTGGTGCAGGCGGCGCGGAAGATGGAGAAACTCGCCGCCGTGACCTGGAAAGTCCCGGAGAACATGCCGCTGGTGCGCGACGGGCTGGCCACCAGCCGGCTGATCGAGCACATGAAGACCGCGCTGGGCAACTCCCCGGTGCGCACGACCCCGTGCGGGTCGCAATGCGACGCGGCGGCGCTGCTGCGCGCGGCCAACGGGGCGGCGGCGGCATAAGACAAGGCCAGGGGCTTTGCCCCTGGCCCCCGGCAAAGGCCGCGCCTTTGCAATGCTTCTACTTAAGCAAGACCGGATTTGAATTTCCATTCGACGCCGATCGGCTCGGCCATCGAGCCGTCCGGATTCTGCGAGCGGTACTGCACCTTGATCTCGCGGCAGATGAACTTGACCTTCTCCGTGGCGATCGCGTCGGCCACGTCCCAGGACACCGAGGTCAGCAGTACGTCGGTGAAGTCGATGCGCAGATAGCCCCAATAACCCTGCCCGACCGCTTTCTGGCCACCGGCCTTGCGGTGCACCATGGTCACGGATTTCAGCGAAATGGAGTTGGAACAGAAATAGAACAGGAGCGGCGAGGTCTGGTCCAGCTCCTTGGTGAACTGGAACGGCTGCATATCCACCGGGTAGCCGTCGCTCTTGCCGCCGAGCCATTGCCCGAAGTTGTTGCCGCCCTTCTTTTTTTTCTTCTTCGGCGCGACGATAGGCTTCCCGTCCGAGCCGGTCCGCGGCTTCTCGTCGTCGTCATCCGGCTCGCCGCCGCCGTCATCGCCGCGCACGGAGACGTCGAAGTCGAAATCCGAAATGTCGAAGAACATGCCGGGCTCGAAGCCCTTGACGAAGTCGTCGCCGCGGGTGAGCACCGACTGGCTCTCGCCGATCACCGGCCCGTGCTCGTCCACGATCTTCATCAGAATATCAACCTGATCGGCCATCTGACTTCCTTTCCTTGGCGCGCCGGCTCAGCCGGACGGCATGCGTGAGACCAGCCGCAGCGTCGCCGTCAATCCTTCGAGCTGGTAGTGCGGGCGCAGGAAGAAGCGCGCATCGTACATGCCCGGCGTGTCCTCCCGCTCCTCCAGCACGACGCGGCCCTCGACCAGCGGATGCGCCGCCTTCCAGTCCTCGGTCGAGCGTTGCGGCGAGCCATCGACGTAGCGGCGCAGCCAGGCCTGCAACCACTGCGTGAGCTGCGCCTTGTCGAGCGAGGAGCCGATCTTGTCGCGCACCATGCATTTCAGGTAGTGCGCGAAACGGCAACTGGCGAACAGGTACGGCAGCCGCGCCGACAGATTGGCGTTGGCGGTGGCCGCGGCGTCCTCGTAGCGCAGCGGCTTCTGCAAGGATTGCGCGCTGATGAAGGCGGCGAACTCGGTGTTCTTGCGGTGCACGAGGGGAATAAACCCGTTCTGCGCCAGCTCCGCCTCGCGCCGCTCGCTCAGCGCCACTTCCGTCACGCAGCGCATATCGACGGCGCCGTCGGCGGTGGGGAAATTATACGCGGGCAAATCCTCGACGATGCCGCCGCTGTCCACGCCGCGAATGCGCACGCACCAGCCGTACAGCGTGAAGGCGCGCGCGATGTTCGCCCCCATGGCGTAGGCGGGATTGCACCACAGATATTTTTCCGCCCCCGGCCCTTCGGTGTCTTCCTCGAAGTCGAACCCCTCCACCGGCATGGTGCGGGTGCCGTACGGCAGCCGCGCGATGAAGCGCGGCAGGCACAGGCCGATATACCGCGCATCCTCGCTCTCGCGCAGGCTGCGCCAGCCGGCATATTCGGGCGTGCCGAAGATCTTGGTCACGTCGCGCGGGTTGGCCAGTTCCGCCCAGGTGTCCATCTGCATCACCGAGGGGGCGGCGGCGGCGATGAACGGCACATGCGCCGCCGCCGCGACCTGGGCGATGTCGGCGAGCAGTTGCGCGTCCTCCGGGCGGTGGTCGAAGGCGTAGTCGCCGACCAGCACGCCGTACGGCTCGCCGCCGAACTGGCCGAACTCCTCCTCGTAGATCTTCTTGAACAGCGGGCTCTGGTCCCAGGCGGTGCCGCGGAACTTGCGCAGCGTGCGGGCCAGATCGCGCTTGCCGATGTCCAGCACGCGCACCTTCACATCGCCGTCCCCGCCGGTGCCGGCGAGCAGGAAGCGCAGGCCGCGCCAGGTGGCCTCGATCTGTTGCAGGTCGGGGTGGTGCAGCACCAGATTGACCTGCGCCGCCAGCGCGCGGTCGATTTCGCCGATCAGCGATTCCACGACGCGGCGGGGCGAATTGGCCCCCAGCGTGCCATAGCGCGGCAACAACCCGGCCAGCACGCGCAGTGCCGGGGCCAGCGCCTCGGCTTCCTCGCTCTCGGCGCGGGCCGCCTCGCGCGCTTCCTCCCGCCGTGCGTCGCGCGCCAGCAGCGTCGCGAAGTCGCCGGAGATGGTGGCGTCGTCGTCGTCCGGCGGGGATGGCCGCGCCGGCATGCTAGTTCAGCGCGATCGAGGGGGCTTGCAGCGCCATGGTCCCGCCGGCCGAGGCCTGCAACTGCCCGCTCGCGGACATGGTGATCTTCATGCCGTTGATGGTGATGCCGCTGGTGTCGATGACGATGCTGTTGCCGCCGACCTTCAGCGTGATCGACTGGCCGGCGCTGATGGTGCTGCTGCCGGCGCTGACGGTGAGCGAATGGTTGCCGGCGGAGACGGTGACGCTCTCGTTGCCCTGGGAGACGGTGGCGGAGCGGTTGCCCTGCGAGACCGTATGGTCGTCGTTGCCCTGCGAGACGGTGACGGCGCGATTGCCCTGCGAGACAGTGAGGCTCTCGTTGCCCTTCGTGACGGTGACGGCGCGGTTGCCCTCCGAGACCGTCAGGGTGTCGTTGCCTTTCTGCACCGTGGTGGTGCGATCCTGGGTGATCGTGCTGGTCTTGTTGTTCAGCACGGTGATGTTGAAGTCCTTCTGCGCCTGCAGAAACACTTCCTCCTCGCCTTTCTTGTCCTCGAACCGCAGCTCGTTGAAGCCGCCGCCGCCGGGCGAGGAATTGGTCTTGAAGGTCGAGCGCGTCTTGTTGTCCCCCAGCGCGTAGGGAACGGTGTTGTTGGCGTGATAGACGCTGCCGGTGACGATCGGCCGGTCCGGGTTGCCGTCGAGGAAATCCACCACGACCTCGTGGCCGACGCGCGGAATGGCGATGCCGCCCCAGCCGATGCCGGCCCAGCTCTGCGCCACCCGGATCCAGCAGGAGGCGGTGTCGTCCTGGGCCACGGCGCGGTCCCAGGGGAATTTCACCTTGATGCGGCTGTACTGATCGGTGGTGATCTCGTCGCCCGCCTTGCCGACCACGCGCGCGGTCTGCGGACCGCGCATGCGCGGCCAGGGCGTCTGCAAGTCGAGCCGGAACGGCGTGGCGCCGGGGATCGCCGTCAGCTCGCAGGTGAACTGGTCCAGCACCTCGCCACGGGCGTCGGCGCGGCCCTCGGACAGCTCGAACGTCGTCGTCGTGGCGATGACGAGGTATTCGCGGTTCTGCGTGGTGTCCGGGCATTCCGAGAGGGTGAACTTGCCGCCGGTGGCCATCGCGCGGGCGTTGGTGGTGCCGCGCAGGATCTCCCGCCGCGCCGCCAGTTCCTGCATGCGCACGGTGGCGACCTTCTGGCCGTCGCCCACGTTCGCGTACGGACCGGGATAGTCGTACACTTCGTAGTCGCCATGCGGATGGGTGGCCGGCTGCACCGACTTGGTGGTGAGGTCGGCCGTCGGCGTAAGGAAGTTGTAGTCCCGGAACGCCACCTTGCCCGGTTGCAGCATCAGGTCGGCCGACCAGCTCCAAACATGGTCTTCCACGCGGCGCAGCTCGGTCTGCGGCAGGCGATACGGGATCGCCTTGCCGATCGAGCTGTGCGAGGCGGGATCGTCGGCGAACACCAGGCTGTGCTGGCCGTCCTGGTGGGTGGAGAAATAATAGATGCCGTACTTTTCCATCAGCCGGGTGACGAAATCGAGGTCGGTTTCCTCGAACTGCACGCAGTATTCCAGCACGATGCTGCCGGATTGGCTTTGGCGCTTGTCCTCGAAATTGGTGAAGCCCTGGTCGCGGAAGACGGTGGTGATGATGTCCCAGGCGGATTTGTTCTGGAAGATCCGGCAGTCCCGCCGGCGCGAGAGCAGCCAGATCCAGGGCCGCACCTCGATCCGGTAGCGATGGCTGCCCGCCCCGACGCCGGTATAGGTGGCGCGCGCGATGATGCCGTTGAAATAGCGCTTGGCGCTGCCGGGCTGCGTGATCGTCACCGTGGCCGCGCACCCGAGCATCACGGCCAGCTCGCCCTTGCGCTCGGTGCTGGTCAGATCGAGATACGCCTCGAACGGGCGGCCGAGTTCCTCGGTCACGACCATGCCGGCGAACGTCATCTTGAAGCCCGGATCGGGCGCAAGCGTGAGTGCCACGAGCGGCGGGGGAGCGGTCTCGATGACGGCCATGGGCGGTTAGCTCCGGGGAACGGGCATCGGCTACAGCTTCGCCGGGCAGCGGAAGGCGCGCATCGCCCCCATGGTGAAGGGATTGCGCACGCTGCTGGCGTCAAGCTCGAAGGCGGCGGTGCCGGCGAAGCTGATCTGGAACTTGTCCGGCTGGCCGCTGGGTACGACGTGCCCGGCATCGAGCAGGCGCAGCAGCGACCAAGGCCCGGCGTTGGAGACCACCATCGCCGGGCCGCCATTGGCCGGCGTCATGGTCAGCCGCACCTGGGTGGCGCCGTTGGCCCCCGGCCATTGCAGCGCGGTGGGTTCCGTCGGGCCGTGCGCGTAGGCGAGCCGCGTGCCGCCCACCTCGATGCTGACCTGCGACAGGCCGGGGTCGAGCGTGGTCGGCGTCAGCTGGAACTTCACCGAGACCTGCGGCCCGCCGGTCGGGAACAGCGCGTCGCGGATTTCGCTCGCGCGCTGGAACTGCACCAGCGACTCCTGCGACAGGCCGAGCTTGGCGTTGCCGCCGGCCTGCCATTTCCAGGGCAGCTGCGTGTTGTCCACGACGGGCTTGAGGTACTGGTCGAAGAACTGGTCCATCAGCCCGTTCGGGCCGAGCAGGCGGGTGAAGTCGTCGAGCGGCACGTCCTGGCTGCTGCCGGCGATGAACGGATAGCGGTTGAACGCCGCCTGACACAGCGGCAGCACTTTCGAGCGCCACGCATCGGCCAGTTGTTCGCCCGCCCCGCTTGCCGTGACCTGCGTGCTGCTGGCGGAGACGGTTTGCAGCATGGCGCCGACCGGCTTGGGCACGCTTTGCGCCAGATCCTGCAACTGCTGGGCTGCCCCCCCGCCGCCGCCGGCCCCGCCACCGGCGACCATGTTCAGCAGCGCGGCCCCCTGGTTGGGCGCGTTGGAGGCTTGGCTGAGGCCCTGATAGACCTGCTGGATCTTGCCGATCACCGCCTCAAGCTGCGCCGGCTTGTCCTTGCTGCCGGCAACGAACTCGTGCAGCCCCTTGAAATGCTCGTCCACCCGCTTCGCCGGGTCGATCGGCTTGCCGGAGGAATCGTTGCCGAACGAATCGCTGAGGATGTTGGCAACCTGCGATTCCTCGAAGCTCATGCCGGCGCGGGCGAGGTAGTTGGCGAAGCCGCCGAGCTTCTTGCCGACCTTCGCCCCCTTCGCCTCCGCCTGCCCCGCCGCTGTCTCCAGCGCCGCCGGGCGGCTGAGCTGGGTCTGCTGATCGACCGAGACCAGCAGGTCGCGCAGCGGTGAATCCGGGGCCGAGAGCAGGAACAGCTCGTCCAGCCCCTGCGGCAGCGTGGTGAACGGCTTTAGCGCCACGTTGGCGAGCAGCTCGTCCCAGCGGCGGGTGTAGTCGTCCAGATACAGCGCCAGCACGTCGCGGCGGAGCTGGTTCATCTCGGCCACGTTGCCGACCACGCCGCCCTTGGTCTGCCGGCCCAGCACCCAGGCATCCTCCGAGGCGTCCTTGGTCACTTGCGGCAGCAGCGGCAGAAACACGGTGTGGTAGCCGTTCCAGGTGAAGATGCCGGGCAGGCCGGAGTTGAACGGCTTGCCGTCGCGCAGATCGAACACCCGCCCGCCCGCCGGCCCCGCATTGTCCGCCAGCGTCCATTCCGGCAGCGACTGCACCACCGAACTGCGCAGCACGCGGTTGTAGATGTATTCGGCGAGCGGCTGGCGGGTGAGGATGCCGCGCACCTGCGCCACCAGCGGCCCGTCGAGCGGGATCGCGGTCAGCGGCGTTTCCAGCATCGCCACGACGTGCTCGCCGAACGCCTCGCGCGGCGCCGCGTTGTCCTCGCCGGGCACGATGTTGCCGGCGTCGGCCGCGATCCATTGCCCGATCAGCGTGCGGTCGAGCGGGCCCTGGCGGCCCAGCATCAGATAGACCTTCAGCGCCTCGTAGAGGAATTCCGGCTTGTCCAGATGCGCGCGCATCTGACCTTCGAGCCGGGCCAGCAGGCGCGGCAGCAGCAGCCCGTTCAGCGCGCGGTCGTAGGCATCGACCGCGGCCGAGGTGATCTTGTAGCCCTGATACAGACCGAAGGTCTGTTCCATCGGGGTTTCCGCCTCGCGCTGGGCGTAGCCGCCGGGCATCGCGCGCAGGGTCGCCAGCGCCGGCAGCACCGCCGGCACATCGGCATCCTGCGGCCCGCGCTTGAGCAGGGCCGCGTACTGCGCCTCGAACTGCGTGCCGGCGGCGTGGGCGGCGGCGATGTTGGCGCTGTTGGCGAAGTAGCTGACCGTCCACAGCCCGAGCAGCCCGAGCAGCACCACGGCCGCCCCGGCATAGGCACCGATATAGGTGAAGCGCCGCCGCCGCTCGACCTTGGGGTCGCGGCTGACCAGACCCGCTTCGCCGAACACCACCTCGCGCACCAGCCGGCCGAGGAAATAGCTGCGCCCGGCGCCGCTGAAGGCGCTGACCGCCTGGCGCGGCAGGCTGAACTGCGCCGCCATGGCGCCGAGCAGCCGGTCGATCGGCGTGCCGTCCTGCGTGCCGCTGGTCAGATACACGCCGCGCAGCAGCGGGCGCGTCTCCAGCCGGCTGGGGCGGAAGATCTCGGTGAGGAACTCGCCCGCCACGTCGCGCAGCGAGGCGATCTGCTGCGGGAAGGCCCAGATCATGCGCCGGCGCGCCAGATCGGTTTCCTGGTTCACCCGCTCCAGCATGCGGTCGTTCAGGCGCGCCAGCAGCGCGTCGAATTCCGGCAGGAAGCCGGCGACGGCGCCGGCCTCGTCGCGGCCCTCGTCCATCGGCAGGGTGACGCCCCAGACCTGATCCCGGTCCTCCTTGCCCAGCGAGTCGAAGAACTCGACGAAGCCCGCGATCAGGTCGGCCTTGGTGAACAGCACATAGGCCGGCAGCCGCACGCCAAGCTCGTCGGACAATTCGCGGATGCGTTTTCTGATCGCGCTCGCATGCGCCGCCCGTTCGGACTCGCTGAGAGCGGCGATGTCGGACAGGCTGATGGCCACCAGCACGCCGTTCAGCGGCTGGCGCGGCC
>JAKAZX010000177.1 GCA_021826485.1 Pseudomonadota bacterium
GATGCTCGAAGTCGCCGAGCACGCCGAGCCGCTGGAACTCCAGCGCCTGCACGCCCATCCAGTGCTGCGCATAGGCGCGGCACTCGGCGCGGAAATCCAGCACCGGCACGGCATCCTTGTCGCGGCCGGACTTGCGGTACTCCTCCTCCACCCGCCATTCGATCGGCAGGCCGTGGCAGTCCCAGCCGGGGATGTAGTCGGCATCGAAGCCGGCCATCTGGTGGGCGCGGTTGACCACGTCCTTGAGGATCTTGTTCAGCGCCGTGCCGATGTGCAGGTGGCCGTTGGCATAGGGCGGGCCGTCATGCAGGATGAATTTCGCCCGCCCGCGCGACTGGTCGCGCAGCCGGTGCCACAGCGCCATCTGCCGCCAGCGCGCCAGCAGCTCCGGCTCGCGCTTCGGCAGCTCCCCGCGCATCGGGAAGCCGGTGGTGGGCAGGAAAACCGTGTCCTTGTAGTCGCGACGCTCGCTCATGGGCGCCTCTATGCGGAGCCGGGCGGCAGCCGGTCAAGCAGCGAGCGGGCCGCGGCGGCGTCCCGGGCGATCTGTGCCCGCAATTCGTCGAGGCCGGAAAACCGCCGCTCGGCGCGCAGGAACGCGTGCAGCGCCACCGCCAGCTCCATGCCGTAGAGGTCGCCGGCGAAGTCGAACAGATGCGCCTCCAGCCGGCTTTCCGGCCCGGCATTCACGGTCGGCCGGCGGCCGATATTGGCCACCCCCCGGCACACCGCCCCGTCCGGCAGCCGCACCGTCACCGCATAGACGCCGCGCGCCGGCTCCAGGTGCCGCCCGAGCGCGATATTGGCGGTCGGGAAGCCGATGGTGCGGCCGCGCGCGTCGCCATGCGCGACCGCGCCGACGATCGCCCAGGGCCGGCCCAGCAGCGCCGCCGCCCGCTCCGGATAGCCGTCCTGCAGGGCACGGCGGATCAGCGAGGAGGAGATGCGGCCGCTGGCATCGCCGTACGGGGTCGCGACCGTCAGTCCGATCCCCAGCGCCTCCGCGCGCTCGGCCAGGAACGCCACGCTGCCGCCGCGGCGGTGGCCGAACGCGAAATCCGGCCCGCAGACCAGATGCTTGGCGCCGATGCCCCGGTGCAGCACCTCGGCAACGAACTGGTCGGCGGTGATCTCGCTGAATTCGCGGTCGAACGGCAGTTCGTACAGCACCTGCACGCCCAGCGCCGCCAGCGCCGCCGCCCGCCCGGGGGCGAGCGTCAGGCGGAACGGGGGATCGTCCGGCCGGAAGAATTCCCGCGGATGCGGCTCGAAGGTCAGCACGGCCCGCGGCGCGTCGGGCCGGGCGGCATGGGCGGTGCGCAGGACATGCGCATGGCCCAGATGCACGCCGTCGAAATTGCCCAGCGCGACCGCGCCGCCCCGCGCCGCCGCCGGCAGGCCGCGCCAGCCCCGGAACAGCTCCATGCTCAGCCGCGCGTCGGCGGGATCACCACCGCCTCGCCCTCGATCACCGGCTTGCCGCCCACGGTGCAGACGGTGCGCAGCGTCGCCCGCTTCTTCTCCGCGTCCAGCGCCGTCACCTCGACGGTCGCGGTGACGGTGTCGCCGATCTTCACCGGGGCGCGGAAGCGCAGCGTCTGGCTCAGATAGATCGTGCCCGGCCCCGGCAGCCGCGTGCCCAGCACGGCGCTGATCAGCCCGGCCGAGAGCATCCCGTGCGCCACCCGTTCCTTGAACAGGCTGGACTTGGCCGCCTCGGCGTTCAGGTGAACCGGGTTCATGTCGGTGCTGACCGCGGCGAACAGCAGGATATCGGCCTCGGTGATGGTCTTGCCGGTGCTGGCCTTGTCGCCGGTCTTGAGGTCCTCGAAGCAGACGCCGTCACTCATCGCTAGCATCCCTGTGCGGTGCAGCATGGTTGTCCATCGCCGGCGCCGCGGCGTCCAGCCTGCCGCGCGCCGCCGCCCCTTGCGCCGCGCCGGGCGGCGGCGGAGAACGCCGCCACCTTGCGACGGGGGACAGGCATGACGGGGGCGATCGAACAGGCGGCGGCGCTGCTGCGGGCGGCCCGGCGGGATCCAGGGCAGCTTCTGCCGGCGCTGCCGGACGGGCTGCGCCCGGCCGATGCGGCCACCGCCTATGCGATCCAGCAGGCGGTGGCGGCGGGGGTTGCCATCGGCGGCTGGAAGGTGGGCGCGCCGAACCCGACCGCGCCCTGCTTCTGCGCGCCGATGCCGGCCGCCGGCCTGCACGCCAGCCCCGCCCGGCTGCCCGCCGGCCGGCTGCGCGGGGTGGAGGCGGAAATCGCCTTCCGCCTCGGCCGCGACCTGCCGCCGCGCGCCACCCCCTATGACCGGGCGGAGGTGATCGCCGCGCTGGCCAGCGCCCATCCGGCGATCGAGGTGCTGGAATCCGCCTATCTCGACCCGCGCACGGTCGATCCGCTCAGCGGCCTCGCGGATTCGGTCATGCATGGCGGGTTCGTCCACGGCCCGGCGGTCACCGCCTGGCAGGGGGTGGACTTCGCCAGCGTCACCGTCACCCAGACGATCGGGGACGCAGTGCGCACCGCCACCGGCAACCCGGCGGGCGACATGATCCGCCTCGTGGTCTGGCTGGCCAATGAGGGCAGTCGCTGGGCCGGCGGCCTGCGTGCCGGCCAGTTCGTGACCTGCGGGTCCTGGACCGGCTTCACCCCCGCCCCGGCGGGCGCGCGGGTGCGCGTGGCGTTCGCCGGCATCGGCGAGGCGGCGGCGGAGTTCGCCGCGTGACCACGCTGGCCGGCCGCGTCGCCCTGGTCACCGGGGCCAGCCGCGGCATCGGCCGGGCGGTCGCGATCGAACTGGCGCGGCGCGGCGCCCAGGTGGTGATCACCGCGCGCAGCGAGGGCGGGCTGGCCGAGACCGACGACGCGATCCGGGCGGCCGGCGGCGCCGCCACCCTGCTGCCGCTCGACCTGCTCGACGGCGCGACGCTCGATACGCTGGGGCCGAGCCTCTACGAACGGTTCCGCCGCCTCGACATCCTGGTCGGCAATGCCGCCGCCCTCGGCCTGCTGACCCCGGTGCCGCACATCCTGGACCGCGACTGGGCGGAGGTGGTGGGGGTCAACCTGTCGGCCGGCCTCCGGCTGATCCGCACCTGCGCGCCGCTGCTTCAGCGGGCCGAGGCCGGGCGGGCGGTGTTCGTCACCAGCGGCATCGTCGACCGCCCGACCGCCTACTGGGGCGCCTATGGCGCGACCAAGGCGGCGCTGGCGCATCTGGCGCTGGCCTGGGCGGAGGAGACGCGGCGGACCAATCTGCGCGTCAACCTGTTCGACCCCGGCATCGTCGCCACCCGCCTGCGCGCCGCCGCCATGCCGGGGGAGGATCCGGCGACGCTGACCCGGCCGGAGCAGGTCGGCCCGGCGCTCGCCGATCTCTGCGAACCGGCGGAAACGCGGCACGGCGCGACGGTGCGCTTCGGCGCCGCCTGACGCCGCCGCGGCGCCGCGCAGCCCAGCCTTGCGCGGGCGGGATTCGCCCCGGCGCGCGGCTTCGGGCGATAAGTGCCGCAGCGGCGGGGTCGGCGGATGCAGAAACAGGTCAGCGCGCAGATTGGGACCATCAGCCCGGCGGAAGGGGCCACCTTCGCCGTGGTCGGCGCGCTCGCGCTGTCGCACCTGCTGAACGACACGATGCAGTCGCTGATGCCGGCGCTGTATCCGATGCTGAAGCAGAACATGCACCTCGACTTCGGCGAGGTCGGGCTGATCACGCTGTGCTTCCAGCTCACCGCCTCGCTGTTGCAGCCGCTGATCGGCATGGTCACGGACCGCCGGCCGATGCCCTATTCGCTCGCGGTCGGCATGGCGTTCACGCTGTGCGGCCTGCTGCTGCTGTCGGTCGCGCCCAGCCTGCCGGCGCTGCTGGTGGCGGCGGCGACGATCGGCCTCGGCTCGGCGGTGTTCCATCCGGAGGCGTCGCGCATGGCACGCTATGCCTCCGGCGGGCGGCACGGGCTGGCGCAGTCGGTGTTCCAGGTCGGCGGCAATGCCGGCGCCGCGCTGGGGCCGCTGCTGGCGGCCTTCGTGGTGCTGCCGGGCGGGCAGCGCAGCGTCGCGTGGTTCGCCCTGGTCGCCCTGCTCGGCATGGCGATCCTGGGGACGGTCGGGCGCTGGTATGCGCGCCGGCAGGCGCTGCGCGGCCCGCGTGGCCGGCGCGCCGCCGCAGTGGTGCGGCCCGACCTGTCGCGCCGGCGCGTGATGCTGTCGCTCGGCATCCTGATCGCGCTGATGTTCTCGAAATTCTTCTACCTCGCCAGCATCGGCACGTATTTCACCTTCTACCTGATGAGCAAGTTCGGTATCTCGATCCAGTCGGCGCAGATCGATCTGTTCATCTTCCTCGCCTCGGCCGCGGCGGGCACGTTCTTCGGCGGGCCGATCGGCGACCGGTTCGGGCGGAAATACGTGATCTGGGGGTCGATCGCCGGCGTGCTGCCGTTCACGCTGGTGCTGCCCTATGTCGGGCTGACCGCGACGCTGATCCTGGCGGTGCCGATCGGGCTGATCCTGTCCTCGGCCTTCGCGGCGATCATCGTCTATGCGCAGGAACTGGTGCCGGGCAGGGTCGGCACCGTGTCCGGCCTGTTCTTCGGCTTCGCGTTCGGCATGGGCGGCCTCGGCGCCGCGGCGCTCGGTGAGCTGGCCGACCTGACCAGCATCACCACCGTCTACCGCATCTGCGCCTTCCTGCCGGCGATCGGCCTGCTGACCGTGTTCCTGCCCAATCTGGAACGCCGGCCGGCCTGACGCTCAGCCGCCGAACGGCCCGGATTCGGTCGGCGCCCACACCACCGGCTCGAACGCGTAGCCGCCGCCGCTGCGGCGCACGACATGGCCGAAGCACGGGAAATCGAGGTGCATGCCGGCCAGCAGGATGCGGTCCTGCGCGGTCATGTCCATCGCGCGGGCGCGGGTCCGGCGCGCCTGGTCGCCGTCGATGTCGAACCCCATGCCGGCTTCCGGCCGTGCGAACTGGATGCCCGGCAGGTGGACGATGTCGCCCCAGATCAGCAGCGTCTCGGCGCCCGAGACGATCTGGTAGCCGCTATGGCCGGGCGTATGGCCGGGGAACAGCCGCGCGGTGATGCCGGGCAGCGCCTCCGCCCCGTCGGCGACATGGCGGATGCGGTCCCGGTACGGCGCGAGCGCGCGCTGCGCGATGCCGAAATACTGGCGCGCGCCCTCCGGCGCGCGGGACTCGTTCTCCGCGCTCAGCCAGAACCCGGTCTCGATCCCGCTGATGACGATTTCCGCCTTCGGGAAGACGGCCGCGCCGTCGCCATCCACCAGGCCGAACACGTGATCGACATGGGCATGCGTCACCAGCACCGTGTCGATCGCCTCCGGCGCCACGCCGATCGCGGCCAGCCGGCTGCCGGCATGGCCGAGCATGGTGCCCATCGCCCCGCCACCGCCGAAATCCACCAGCACGTGCCGCCCGCCGAAGCGCAGCAGGAAGCAGCCGACCGTGATGCGCGGCGGCAGCGGGCGGAAGCTGTCGCGCAGCAGCGCCTCGCACTCGGCGGCCGGCACCCCGGTCACGTATTCGGTCGCGGCGTGGAATTGCCCGTCATTGAGGGCGGTGACGAGCACATCGCCGACCTGAAGATGATGGATGCCCGGATTGGCGTGCGGCATGGCGTGGCGCTCTCCCTGAACGATGGCGGTGATGTATGGCTCAGCCGTCCGCCGGCAAGCCGCGCTTGCGCGGGCCGCGCGACAGCATCCGGCCGGTGATCCCGGCCGGCAGCAGCGCCGTGGCGCGCGCGCCCGCCGCCATCCACCAGGGGAAGGCGACGCGCACGCGGCCGGCGGCGATGCCGCGCAGGATGATGCGGGCCGCCCGCTCCGCATCCATCAGGCCGGGCATCGGGAAGCGATTGCCGTCGGTCATCGGCGTGCGGATGAAGCCCGGGCAGATGCTGCTCAGCAGCACCCCGTCCCGGCGGGCGAGCGGGGCGGTGGCGACCGTCCAGGCATCGGCGGCGGCCTTGGAGGCGGCATAGGACGGCGCGGCCGGCGCCGGGATCAGGGCGGCGATGGAGGCGATCACGGCCAGCCGGCCGCGCACCCCGTCCGCCCCCGGCGGCTGCGCCCTCAGCGCGGCGAGCGCCGGCAGCGCGGTGTTCAGCATGCCGTCCAGATTGACCGCGAAGATCGCCCGCGCCTGCGCCGCCGTCTCCCGCCCGGCGAAGCTGCCGGCGGAGATGCCGGCATTGGCGATCACCAGATCGAGCCGGCCGGCGCCGGCGATCCACGCCGCCATGCCGTCGGCATCGCACACATCCACCCGCGCCGGCCGCACCGCCGCCCCCCGCGCGCGGCAGGCGTCCGCCGTCGCTTCGAGGCGCGCGCCGTCGCGGCCGCCGAGGTGCAGGGTGGCGCCGGGCGCGGCCAGCGCAAGCGCGAGCGCCCGGCCGATTCCGCTGGAGGCACCGGTGATCAGGACGGAACGATGATCCGGCATGTTCCGAGACTAGCGCGCGGCTGCTAGAACGTCGCCCCCTGCAGGACGTAGCCGCATGACGCCGCCCATCGCCTCCATGACCGGGTTTGCCCGCAGCGCGGGCAGCGGCGCGGGGATCGCCTGGGCCTGGGAACTGCGCAGCGTCAACGGCCGCGGGCTCGACCTGCGGCTGCGCCTGCCGCCTGGGTTCGATGCGCTGGAGCCGGCACTGCGCGAGGCGGCGGGGCGGGTGCTGCGCCGCGGCAACGTCACCGCCAACCTGGCGGTGCGGCGCGACGACGCGGCCCGGCTGGCGCCCGACCCGGCGGCGCTGGAGCAGGTGCTGGCGCTGGCGACCGCGCTGGCCGCCCGCATCCCCGACGCTCCGCCGCCGCGGGCGGAGGCGCTGCTGGCGCTGCCCGGCGTGCTGCGCCCCGCCGCGGCGGAGGAGGGCGAACTGCCGCAGGCGGCGCTGGACGCGGTGCGCGGCGGGTTCGAGGAGGCGCTGGTCGCCCTGGTCGCCGCCCGCCGGGCGGAGGGTGCGCGGCTCGGCACCGTGCTGAACGACCTGCTGGCCGAGATCGCCGCCCTGCATGCCCGCGCCGGCGCGGCGGCGGCCGAGCAGCCGGCCGCCCATCGCGCCCGCCTGCTGGAAACCCTGCGCGACCTGCTGCGCGAGGCGCCGACCCTGCCGGAGGAGCGGATCGCCCAGGAAGTCGCCCTGCTCGCCGCCCGCAGCGACGTGCGCGAGGAGCTGGACCGGCTGTCGAGCCATATCGAGGCGGCGCGGGCGCTGCTCGCCGAGGCGGTCGCGGTCGGCCGGCGGCTCGATTTCCTGGTGCAGGAGTTCAACCGCGAAGCCAACACGCTGTGCAGCAAATCCGCCTCCGCCGCGCTGACGGCGACCGGGCTTGCGCTGAAATCCGCCATCGAGCAGTTGCGCGAGCAGGTGCAGAACATCGAATGACGATCGCCCGCCGCGGCCTCTGTCTGGTCATCGCCGCGCCCTCGGGCGCCGGCAAAAGCTCCATCACCCGCGCGCTGCTGGCCGCCGAGCCGGAGCTTGCCCTGTCGGTCAGCGTGACCACGCGCGCCCCCCGGCCGGGGGAGCGGGAGGGCACGGACTACTTCTTCCGCACCCCCGCCCAGTTCGCCGCGATGGCGGCGGCTGGGGAGCTGCTGGAATGGGCGGAGGTGTTCGGCCGCGGCTACGGCACGCCGCGCGCGCCGGTGGAAGCGGCGCTGGCGCGCGGGCAGGACGTGGTGTTCGATATCGACTGGCAGGGCCACCGGCAGTTGCGCGCGGCGCTGCCGGGCGAGGTGGTCGGCCTGTTCGTGCTGCCGCCCTCGCTCGCCGAGCTGGAAGCCCGGCTGCGCGCCCGCGGCGCCGACGATGCGGCGGAGATCGC
>JAKAZX010000178.1 GCA_021826485.1 Pseudomonadota bacterium
CGCGGTTGCCACCTGATCGAGGGCGCCGGGCATTGGGTGCAGCAGGAGCAGCCGGCGCGGGTGAATGCGGTGCTGCTGGATTTCCTGCGCGGGCTGGCGCCATGACCGGGCCGGCGCCGCCTTTCAGCGCGCCGCCCAGCGCGGACGATATCGCGGCCCTGGCGGAGCGGGCGCTGGCGGCGATCCCCGCGCGGCTGCGCCGCCACGTGCAGGATGTCGGCATCGCCATCGAGGAGATGGCCGACGACGCGACGCTGGAGGAGATGGGCATCGAGTCCGGCTGGGACCTCACCGGCCTCTATCGCGGCACGCCGCTGACCCGCCGCAGCGTGGATGACATCACCCGCGCGCCCAACCAGATCTTCCTCTATCGCCAGCCGATCCTGCTGGAATGGATCGAGGCCGGAGAGGACCTGTACCGGCTGGTGCGCAATGTCGTGGTGCACGAAATCGCGCACCATTTCGGCTTCAGCGACGACGAGATCGCGGCGCTGGAACGGCAGATGGAGTGACCGCTACCAGCGCAGCCCGGCGCGTGCGCAGGCGGCCTGCATGATCCGCTCGATCAGCCAGGCATGATCGCGGCCGGTCAGCCGGGCGAGGATGACCAGGTCGGAATCGACCGGATGCAGCCCGGCCAGCGGGTTGACCTCCAGGAACATCGGCCGGCCGGCGGCGTCGCTGCGCAGATCGACGCGCCCGCCGTCGCGGCAGCCCAGCGCGCGCCAGGCCGCCAGCGCGACCTCCGCCGCCTGCCGCCCCTCCGCGTCCTCGGCCAGCCGGTAGCGGACCGCGGCGTAGTCCTTCTTGGTGGCGAACCCGTAGGTGGCGGCGCTGACGATTTCCATGACACCGACAGGTTCGGCGCCCGCCCCGTCGCCGAGGATGCCGACGGTGAATTCGCGCCCGGGCAGATAGCGCTCGGCCAGCACCGGCTGGGCGAAGCGGTCGAGCAGCCGTGCGGCGGTGGCGCGGAGGTCCTGCGGCGTCCGGCACAGGCTGCCGGGTCCGACCCCCTTGCCGGTGCCCTCGGCGACCGGCTTGGCGAATACCGGGAAGTCCAGCCCGCACGGCGCATCGGCGGTGTCGAGCACGCGGAAATCCGCGGTCGGCACGCCGGCATCGCGGATCACGCGCTTGGTGTGGCCCTTGTGCAGGCAGAGCGCGAGCACCAGCGAGTCGCTGAAGGTCGCCGGAATGGAGTAGGCCTCCAGCAGCGCCGGGACCAGCGCTTCCCGCCCGGGGCCGCGCAGCCCCTCGCAGAGATTGAACACGATGTCCCAGCGCGCGCCAGATGCGAGCCGTGCCACCAGCGCCTGCGCGCGGCCGATCCGATCGACCGCATGGCCGCGCGCGGTGAGGCACGCGGCGATCGCGGCGATCGTCTCCTCGGCGTCGAATTCGGCGAGATGTTCGGCGTCCAGGCCGGCATCTTCCCAGTCCGCCACCGCGTCGTAGGTCAGCCCGATGCGCATGGACCGCCCGCACCGGGGTCCGGATAGCGATAGAGCTGGCCTTCGAAGTTGCGCAGCAGCAGGTCGCTGCCGTCGCGGCCGGCGAAATACTCGGGCAGCAGCGGAATCTTGCCGCCGCCGCCGGGCGCGTCGATGACGAAATGCGGCACGGCATACCCGGTGGTGTGCCCGCGCAGGCCACGGATGATGGCAAGCCCGGTTTCCACCGGCGTGCGGAAATGCGCCGAGCCGGTGATCGGGTCGCACTGATAGAGATAATACGGCTTCACCCGCAGCTTCAGCAGCCCGTGCATCAGCGTCCGCATGGTCTCGACGCTGTCGTTGATGCCGCGCAGCAGCACGGTCTGGCTGCCGAGCGGGATGCCGGCATCGGCGAGGCGCGCCGTGCTTTCCGCCACTTCCGGCGTCAACTCGTCCGGATGCGTGACGTGCAGGCTCATCCACAGCGGGTGGTAGCGGCGCAGCATGCGGACCAGATCGCGCGTGACGCGCTGCGGCAGCACCAGGGGAACTTTCGTGCCGATGCGCAGGAACTCGACATGCGGGATGGCGCGCAGCCGGCTCAGCAGCCATTCCAGCTTGTCGGTCGCGATGGTCAGCGGATCGCCGCCGGAGAGCAGCACATCGCGGATCGCCGGATGGGCGGCGATATAGTCGATGGCGCGCTGCCACTGCGGCAGGCTGAACGTGTATTCCCCGCCGCCGCCGACCATGCGGCTGCGCGTGCAGTAGCGGCAATAGGTGCTGCAGAACCCGGTAGTGAGGAACAGCACGCGGTCCGGATAGCGGTGCACCAGCCCGGGCACCGGCGCGTCGTGATCCTCCCCGAGCGGGTCATCGGATTCGCCCGGCATATGCAGGTATTCGTCGCCGACCGGGATGTGCGTGCGCCGCAGCGGATCGGCCGCATCGTCGGCGCTGAACAGGCTGGCGTAATAGGGGGTGATGCCGACCGGCAGGGAGCCTTTGTGGCGCAGCACGGCGGCGCGTTCGTCCGCACTGACGGTGAACACGCGCTCGAGCGTCGCGAGGTCGCGGATGCGGTTGCGCAGTTGCCAGCGCCAGTCGTTCCAGTCCTCGACACTGGCGCGCGGGAAATGGCGTCGGCGGAAGTTGCGGGAGCGCTCGGACTGGGGGAAGGCGGCAGTGCGCTCGCGGTCCTTGACGGTCGCCGGAAACAGGGGCCGCGCCGGGGCGGCCCCGCTGGATGGAGGCTCGGTCTCCGCGGCCTCGCGCTGATCGTCCATGTGCGTTGTCCTCTTGATTCACGCCGACGCCAGGATGGCGCCGCGCCGCGCGGGGGCCGATTCGGGTAGCGGCGGCAGTTAAGCCAGATCGACCAGCCGGTGCCACGGTTTCTTTGGCACTCGCGGCAGCATTGAAGCGAATTCATGTCGCGAGTCGGGTTTGTGACTATGTTATGGCAAGAAAATCCTTGTGCGCCCAAGCAACCAACGGCGCCCTTGCCTGACGGCCGCGGCACCGCCAGATCGGGCGCATGCTGCACCTGATGAAGCTCGCCGTGGGCGTCCGGGACGCCGCGCATCTGGCGGAATTGCAGGCCGAGCGTGCCCGCACCGCGCCGCCGCTCCGGCACCTGACCCGCAACCACCCGCGCCGCGCGGCGGAGGTGATCGCGGGCGGCTCGATCTACTGGGTGATCGGCGGCACCATGCTGGTGCGCCAGCGCATCCTCGACATCGCGCCGGCGACGGCCGCCGACGGCAGCGCCCGCGCCGCGCTGGTGCTGGACCCGGCGATCGTCGCGCTGGTCGGGCGGCCGACCAAGCCGTTCCAGGGCTGGCGCTACCTGTCGCCGGAGGCGGCGCCGGCCGATCTGCGGGCGGCCGGCAAGGTGGCGGGCGCGGAGGCGCTGCCCGAGGCCCTGCGGCAGGCGCTGCGGGCGCTCGGCCTGCTCTGAATCGAGGCGCCGGACGCGATTAGCAGTTGCGAAACGGCCGAAGTTTGTTCATATATGTTTCAGGCGCCTATAGGCCGTTGCTAACACCGTTCCTCATCCCCGCCACCCTGTTGCGGAGCCACCCCCCGTGACCATCACCCGCCGCTCGCTGCTTGCTTCCCTGGGCGTTGCGCTACCGACCGCCTTGACCGCGGCTGCGGCCGAGGCGGCGACCGCGCCTTCGCTGCACCACCACAAGAAGCGTCACGTCCGTTCCGCGAGTGCGCATCCGCGGCACCGCAAGGCCCACCACACTACGGCCGCATTGCAGCACCCGCGGACGCAAGCCTGAACCCTCCCTGACTGTCGCATCGGCGGTTCTGCCGATCGGGCCGCGCGGCCAGGTGCCGCGCGGCCGTTCCTTTTGCGGTGCCGCGCCGTCCCTGACCACATCACGGTGAACTGCGGCCGCGGCAACCACGGCGGCGCTGCCATGTTGTCTCGGCGGTTGCCGCAGTTCGGGCGGTGCCGCGGGGGGCATGCGTGCCGGCAATCTTCCAGCCCAGCGCCAATCTGTTCGCCAAACTCGCGCTGATCGGCGTAGCCGGCGCGTTTGCCGGCGGCATCGGCTGGTGGTGGATGTGGCCGCGCACCGACTATGTGCGCCGCGTCGGATTCACCGTCCAGCAGCCGGTGCCGTTCAGCCACCAGCATCATGTCGCAGGTCTCGGCATCGACTGCCGGTTCTGCCACGTCTCGGTCGAGGTATCCTCGAATGCCGGGATGCCGCCGACCTACACCTGCATGACGTGCCATTCACAGATCTGGACCAACGCGGCGTTGCTCGCGCCGGTGCGGCACAGCCTCGCGGACCATGTCCCGATCACGTGGAACCGCGTCTACAACCTGCCCGACTACGTCTATTTCAATCACGCCATTCACATCGCCAAGGGAGTCGGCTGCGAAAGCTGCCACGGCCACGTCGCGCGCATGCCGCTCACCTACCAGGCGACAAGCATGACCATGGCGTTCTGCCTCGACTGCCACCGCGATCCGGCGCCGAATTTGCGCCCGCAATCGGCGGTGTTCGACACCGACTGGCACCGCACGAAGGACACCCCCTCCCCCGCCGCGCTGATGGCGGAATATCACGTTCCCGACCGGCGGTTGACGGACTGCTCGATATGCCATCGCTGAAGCGCCAGTGGCGCAGCCTGGCCGAGCTGGCGGAGGACGGCGCATTCATGGCGCGGGCGGCGGCGGAGTTCCCAGGGCTTGCCGATGCGCTTGCGCAGCCTGCCGACCGGCGGCGGGTGCTGAAGCTGATGGCCGCGAGCATGGCGCTCGCGGGCCTTTCGGCCTGCGACCCGGCCGGCGTGCGCAAGCAGCTCGTGCCGGCGGTGATGCAGCCGCCGCAGATCGTCCCGGCGCAGCCGAACCGCTACGCCACCGCCAACACCGCCCTGGGCAGTGCCACCGGCATTGTCGTCACCCACCAGATGGGCCGCCCCATCAAGGTGGAGGGCAATCCCCATCATCCGGCGAGCCTGGGCGCGACCGACATCTTCGGCCAGGCGGCGCTGCTGGATTTCTACGATCCGGACCGCGGTGCCGGCATCATCGCCCACGGCATTCCGGCGGACCGGCAGGCCCTGCTCGGCGCGCTGCTCGACCGGCGCACGCGCCTCGCCGCCGCGCACGGAGCGGGCCTGCGCATCCTCGGCGGCGGCATCATTTCCCCCTCGCTCGCGGCGCAGCGGGATGCCCTGTTGCGCCAGTATCCGGACGCGCAATGGCACCAGTGGGACGGCATTGCGCGCGACGCGCCGCGCCAGGCCGCGCTGCTCGCCTATGGCCGCCCGGCCGAGGTGATCCTGCATCCGGAGAAGGCGGACGTGATCCTGGCGCTGGACAGCGACCTGCTGAGCAGCGCACCCGGCCATCTCGCCTATGCACGCGGCTTCGCCACGCGCCGCAACCCAACGCGCACCGCGCGCATGAGCCGCGTCTACGCCGCCGAGCCGGCGCCGACCCTGATCGGGGCTGCGGCCGATCATCGGCTGCCGCTGCATCCGCAGGAACTGCACAAGCTGGTGCTGGAACTCGCGGACGCGGTGCTGCACGATCGCGCGCCGACCGGGCGGTTCGCGCCGCTGATCGACGATCTGAAGGGTGCGCGCGGCGCCGCGCTGGTGCATGTCGGCCCGGACCAGCCGGCCGAGATGATCGCGCTGTCCCACGTGATCAACGAGGCGCTGGGCGCACGCGGCCGCACCTTCGACGTGATCGACCCGGTCGCGTTCGCGCCGACCGATCAGGGCGCATCGCTGCGCGCGCTGACGCGCGACATGCATGACGGCAAGGTCGGGACGCTGATCGTGCTCGGCGGCAATCCGGTGTTCACCGCGCCGCGCGCCGTCGGCTTCGCCGAGGCGCTGGCGCGGGTGCCGTTCGTTCTCGCCCTTACACCCACGTGGAACGAGACGGCGGCCGCGGCGACCTGGGCGGTGCCGGAGGCGCATGACTGGGAAGTCTGGGGCGATGCGCTGGCCTTCGACGGCACTGCGACGATCCAGCAGCCGCAGGCGTTGCCGCTCTACGGCGGATGGAGCGCGCTGACGCTGCTGGCGCTGCTCGCCGGCCCCGCCGCGCCGCCGTCGCGCGATACCGTGCGCGCCACCTGGCAGGACCGGCTCGATGACGATGCGTGGGCGGCGGCGCTGCGGCAGGGCATCGTTCCCGGCACCGCGAAGCCGCCGATTGATATCGCGCTGCGGCTGGAGGCGGCGCAGCTCCGCCCGCCGCGGCCACAACCCGGGCTGACGCTGCTGCTGCGGCCCGACCCCAATCTGTGGGACGGACAATTCGCCGACAATCCGTGGCTGCAGGAACTGCCGCGGCCGCTCAGCAAGGTGACGTGGGACAACCCGCTGCTGATCGCACCCGATGTCGCCAGGACGCTCGAACTGGTCAACGGCCAGGAAGTGACGGTCGGGGTGGGCAGCGCGCAGGTCACGATGCCGACCTATCTGTCGCCGGGCCAGGCGCCGCAGGTGATCGTCGCCTTCATGGGACATGGAAGGCGCACGAGCGGGCTGGTCGGGCACGGCACCGGCACGGACGTGTTCCCGCTGCGCGACATGGCCGGGCCGCTGACCCTGCTGCGCACCAACCGCCAGCGCGAAATCGCCACCACCGACCATCACAACGTGCTGGACGCCGATCCGCGCGGCATCGTGCGCCACGCAACTCTCGCCGCGTTCCAGCGCGGCGCAATGCGCGACCCGGGCCATCCGCCCACGCTCTACCACCCGCCGGCCTGGGAACGGATGTCGGAGGCGACGCAATGGGGCATGAGCATCGATCTCAATGCCTGCATCGGCTGCAACGCCTGCGTGCTCGCCTGCCAGGCGGAGAACAACGTCCCCGTCGTCGGCCGGGAGGAAGTGCTGCGCGAGCGCGAGATGCACTGGCTGCGCATCGACCGCTACTACGAAGGCACCGCGGCCGATCCGGCGATCCTGTTCCAGCCCATGCTGTGCATGCACTGCGAGGAAGCGCCCTGCGAGATCGTCTGTCCGGTGGGCGCCACCGTGCATGATTCCGAGGGGCTGAACGTGCAGGTCTACAACCGCTGCGTCGGCACGCGGTTCTGCTCCAACAACTGTCCCTACAAGGTCCGCCGCTTCAATTTCGGCGCGTTCGCGCGGGAGGAAGCGCGACCGCCGATCTCGCGCAATCCCGACGTGACGGTGCGTGCCCGCGGCGTGATGGAGAAATGCACGTTCTGCGTACAGCGCATCGCCCAGGCGCGGATCGCCGCCGATATCGAGAACCGCCCCGTTCGCGAGGGCGAGGTGGTGACCGCCTGCCAGCAGGCCTGCCCGACGCACGCCTTCAGCTTCGGCAACATCCGCGATCCGGCGGCCGAGGTTTCGGCACGCAAGGCGAGCCCGCTCGATTACGCGCTGCTCGCTGATCGCAGCACGCATCCGCGGCTGACCTTCGAAGCGGTGGTGCGCAACGTCAATCCCGCGATGGAGCGCAAGGCGTGAGCGAGTTGACCGCGGGGCAGGTCGTCGATCCGCGCCAGACCGCGGCATCGATGACCGACGCGATCACCGGCATCGTGCTGCACCCGGGCGCTCGGCTTTGGTGGTGGGCGGCATTCATCCCCTCCGTCCTGCTGCTGTCGATCGGCTGCGCCTCCGCCGCGTGGGAGTTCCGCTGGGGGATCGACGTCTGGGGCAATGACTGGCCGGTCATGTGGGGCTTCCCGATCCTCAGCTATGTCTGGTGGATCGGCATCGCCAGCGGCGGCACCTTCATCTCCGCGATGTTCTATCTGCTGCGCGTGGAATGGCGCACGTCGCTGAACCGGCTGGCGGAATCGATGACGCTGTTCGCCGCCGCCTGCGCCGGCATCTACCCGATCCTGC
>JAKAZX010000179.1 GCA_021826485.1 Pseudomonadota bacterium
GGCGGCGGCGGCGAGCGTGCCGGAGTCCGCCGCCTCGGCGAACAGGCGCAGCCCGTCGCGCAGCCACTGCACGGCGGCGCCGGCGACGAAGATCGCGCCCTCCAGCGCATAGCTGCGCACGCCGTCGCGTTGCAGCGCCACCGTGGTCAGCAGCCGGTGGGTAGAGGCAACCGGCGCGGCGCCGGTGTGGCGCAGCAGGAAGGCGCCGGTGCCGAAGGTCGATTTGACCATGCCCGGCGTGAAGCACGCCTGCCCCGCCATCGCCGCCTGCTGGTCGCCGGCGATGCCCAGGATCGGCAGGCGCGCGCCCAGCGCCGCGGTCTCGCCGAACCGCCCGCTGCTGTCGCGGATCTCGGGCAGCACCGCGCGCGGGATGCGGAACAGGTCGAGCAGGTCGCGATCCCAGGTGCCGCGGCGGATGTCGTACAGCAGCGTGCGGCTGGCATTGGTGGCGTCGGTGGCATGCACCCTGCCGTCCGTCAGGTGCCACAGCAGCCAGGTGTCCACTGTGCCGAAGGCCAGTTCGCCCCGCTCCGCCGCTGCCCGCGCGCCGGCGATGCGGTCCAGCATCCAGGCGAGTTTGGTCGCGCAGAAGTAGGGGTCGAGCAGCAGGCCGGTGCGCGCGGTGATCGCCGGCTCATGCGCGCGCAGGGCGGCACAGGCGGCCTCCGTGCGGCGGTCCTGCCAGACGATGGCGCGGCCGAGCGGCCGGCCGGTCGCGCGCTCCCACAGCAGCGTGGTTTCGCGCTGGTTGGTGATGCCGATGCCCGCCACGTCCCGTGCCGCGACGCCGGCCGCCGCCAGCGCCTCCCCCAGCACCGCGACGCTGTCGGCCAGCAGGTCGGCGGGGTCGTGCTCCACCCATCCGTCGGCCGGGTAGTGCTGCGCCAGCGCCCGCCGCGCCTCCGCGACCGGAACCAGATCCGGCGCGCGGAACAGGATGGCGCGGGTCGAGGTCGTGCCCTGATCGAGCGCGAGAACCAGGTCAGGCGGCATCGCCCCGGCCGCCCCGGGTTAGCTGTGGACCAGCGGGCATCCGCCCTGATCCAGCGGCCGGAACGCCTGATCCGCCGGGGTGGTCGTGACCAGCTTCATGCAGTCCCACGGGCCGGTGCTCTCGGCCTGGGTCTTGGCCTGGAACAGGTAGCTCGGGTGCAGCGTGCGGCCGTCGGCGCGGATGGTGCCCTGGCCGAAGCAGTCATCATCGGTCGGCATCGCCTTCATGCGCGCCACCGCCGCGCGCCCGTCCGCCTTGGCGGCCGCGACACCCATGTCGGCGACCGCCTTCAGATAATGCAGGGTGGCGGCATAGTCGCCGGCCTGCACCATGTTCGGCCACTGGTTCGGCACCTTGGGTTTGATACGCTCCATGAACGCGCGCGTGCGGTCATTGAGGTTCCAGTAGAAGCTTTCGGTCAGCAGCAATCCCTGCGCGGTGTCCAGCCCCAGCGCATGGACGTTGCTGTTGTACATAAGCATGGCGGCGACGCGCATCTGCTTCATGAGCCCGAATTCGCGCGCCTGCTTGATGCAGTTCAGCGTGTCGGCGCCGGAATTCGCCAGCCCCAGCACCTTCGCCCCGGACGCCTGCGCCTGGATCAGGAAGGAGGAGAAATCCGTCGTGCCCGGGAACGGGTAGATTGCGCTGCCCAGCACCTTGCCGCCGGCTTCTTCGACGAAGCGGCTGGTGTCGCGCTGCAACTGCTTGCCGAACACGTAGTCGGCGGTGATGAAGAACCACGTATCGCCGCCCGCGCGCACCATCGCCCCACCGGTCGATCGGGCGAGCATGTAGGTGTCGTAGGTCCAGTGCACCAGATTCGGGCTGCACTGCGCGCCGGTCAGGTCGGTGGTGGCGGCGCCGGAGTTCAGCATCACCTTGTTCTTCTCGCGGCACACCGTGTTCACCGCCAGCGCCACCGAGGAGGTCGGCACATCGACGATGGCATCCACGCCGTCGCGGTCGAACCACTGCCGCGCGATCGAGACGCCGAGATCGGGCTTGTTCTGATGGTCGGCGAACACGACCTCCACCGCCATGCCGCGGCCGGCGGTGAATTCCTGCACCGCCTGGCGCGCACAAGCGACGCCGGTCATGCCGGTATCGTCGCGATAGGGGCCGGACTGGTCGTTCATCACGCCGATCCGCAGTACCGGCTCCGCCGCCCGGCCGGCGCGGGGCAGGGTGGCCGCCGCGGCCGCAGCGGTGCCCAGCAGGCTGCGTCGTGTCAGTGTCATGGAGTCCTCCCTCGTCGCATTTGCCCGACCTTACGGTGGCCGCGCGCGGAAGGCGACAGGGGCGGCCGGCGGATCAGCCCGCCGGCCCGGCGGCCCGGCGGGCGGCCCGGCCGCTGAGGCCCAGATGGGTGAAGCCGAACCCGGCCCGGTCCTTGAGCCCGAACCCGAGCGCGCGGTCCATGCCGATATGCGCCGCCCAGATCAGCGAGAGCGCGACCGCGAGGGCGGAATCGCCCAGCCAGCCCGCCGCGAACAGCAGCGCCGGCAGCACGTAACTGTGGACCACATTGTAGACCGCGGCGCCGACCGCCGGGCCGCGCAGATAGCCGAGCATGGCCAGGTCGGGCGCCAGCAGCAGCACCGCGAACAGCAGCCAGCCATTGCCCAGGCGGGCGTACAGCGCCACGCAGGCGACCAACGCCACCAGCCCCTCGGCCCGCAGCCACCACCGCACCGGGCCGGCGACCGCGACGGTGCTCGGCACCTCGCCCATGCTGACCTCCCGCGTGATCATCTCACTGCGGCGACAGCCGGTCCAGCCGCAGCCGGTGGCGCGCATCGGTCAGCCGCCGCGCCGCCAGCAGCACCGCCGCCACGGCGCCGAGGCCGGAGCCGCCGGCCAGCAGGAACATCAGCAGGATCTGGTATTTCACCGCCTCCATCGGATCGAGGCCGGCGAGGATCTGGCCGGTCATGATGCCGGGAAGGGTGACCACGCCGGCGGCCGACATCTGGTTGACCACCGGCAGCATGCCGCGCCGCACCGCCTCGCGCACGTGGCGCCGCATGGCCGCCCCGATGGTCGCCCCCAGCGCCAGTTGCGCCTCGATCCCGGCGCGCGCCCCGACCACCGCGCCGAGCAGCGCGTCCAGGGCCAGGCTTGCCGCGTTCAGCACGTTGCCCAGCACGATGCCGGCGAGCGGGATGGCGTAGCGCGCCTCGTACCACGGCGACGGGCGCAGCGCCGTGGTCAGGGCGAGCACGCTGGTCAGCAGCGTCGCCAGGGCGACGGCGGTGGCGCCCACCAGATAATTGCCGAACCGCGCCAGCCGCTGCTGCGGCCGCGCCGCCACCTCCCGCGCCGCCACCGCGACCATCGCCAGCACCACCAGCAGCGTGACGGCCGGGGAGGCGAGGGCGAACACCGCGCGCAGCACCAGGCCGACCGCCAGCAGTTGCAGCACCATCCGCAGCGTCGCCACCGCCAGTTGCCGGTGCAGGCCGAGGCCGAGCGCGACCGACAATGCGCCGTCCAGCACCACCAGCACCGCCGCGACCACCAGGTCGCGGGCCGAAAGCGGGATGGCGGGCGTCATGCCGGCGCGAGCCGGCGGTCACGCATCACGAAGCGCCGGGATGCCATCCGGTCCGCCAGCGCCAGGTCATGCGTCACCAGCAGCATGGCGCAGCCGGCATTTAGGCGGGTGCGCAGCAGCGCCTCCGTCCGCGCCACCGACTCGCCGTCCAGCGCCGCCGTCGGCTCGTCCAGCAGCAGCACCGGCGGGTCGCCGAGCAGGGTGCGCAGCAGCGCCATGCGCTGCCGCTCCCCGGTGGACAGCCGCGCCACGCGGGCGGTCAGCAGCGCGGGCGCTAGGCCCAGCGCCGCGGCCAGCGCGGGTGCCGGCCCGGCGGGCGGCAGATGGGCCGCCACGTCCTCCGCCCACCATCCCGGCTCCGCCGCCACATAGGCGACCCGCCGCCGCCACGCCGGGGCGGGCACGCCGGAGCGGGCGGCGCCGTCCAGGAAGGCCTCTCCCTCGCCAGGGTCGAGGTCTGCGATCAGGCGCAGCAGCAGGCTCTTGCCGGCGCCGGAGGGGCCTGTCACCGCCACGCACTCGCCGGGGCCGACCGCGAGGTCGAACGGCCCGGCGAGCGCGCTGCGCAGCCCGTCCAGCCGCAGGCGCGGCGTCACGCCCCGCCGAGCTGCCCGATCAGGCGGGCATGCGTGCGCAGGCCGTGGTGGAAGCAGCGCACCTCGAACTTCTCGTTCGGGCTGTGCGTCTGGTCGTCGTCCAGCCCGAAGCCGAGCAGCAGGCTGTCCAGGCCGAGCAGGCGCTTGAAGCTCTCCACCACCGGGATCGACCCGCCGGAGCCGATCAGCGCCGCCGGCCGGCCGTATTCCGCCGCCAGCGCCTCCTGCGCCGCGGTCACGAAGCGGCTGTCGCGCGGCACCTCGATCGCGCGGGCGGAGCTGAACACCTCGAAATCGAGCTTCGCGTCGTCCGGCACCTGGGCGGTGATGAACTGCTTGAACGCGGCGATCACCTGATCCGGCTCCTGCCCCGGAACCAGCCGGAAGCTGACCTTCGCCCCGGCCTCGGCGGCGATCACGGTCTTCGCACCCGGCCCGGCATAGCCGCCCCAGATGCCGTTGACATCGCAGGTCGGCCGCGCCCAGCGCCGTTCCAGCCCGCCGCGCCCGGCCTCGCCGGCCGGATGGCGCAGGCCGATGCGGCCGAGGAACGCCGCCTCGTCATAGCCCAGCCGGTCCCATTCCGCGCGCTGCTCCGCCGGCGTCTCGGCGACGCCGTCATAGAAGCCGGGCAGCATCACCCGGCCCTTGGCGTCCACCAGGGCGGTGAGGGCGCGGGCCAGCAGGTTGACGGCGTTCTGCGCCGCACCGCCGAACAGGCCGGAATGCAGGTCGCGCTGCGCCGCGCGCAGCCGCACCTCCAGATAGACCAGCCCGCGCAGCCGCGTGGTCACCGCCGGCGTGTCGATGTCCCAGGTGCTGGTGTCGCTGACCACCACCACATCGGCGCCCAGCCGCGCCCGTTCGGCGTCCAGGAACGCCTCCAGGCTGGGGCTGCCGATCTCCTCCTCCCCCTCGATCAGCACCGTCACCGGCACCGGCAGGCCGCCGGTTTCCTCCACCCAGGCGCGCAGCGCGCCGAGCCACATGGATGCCTGGCCCTTGTCGTCCACCGCGCCGCGCGCCACCACCCGCTTGCCGCGCGGCCCGTCCACCACCACCGGCTCGAACGGCGGGCTGGTCCACAGCTCCAGCGGCTCCGGCGGCTGCACGTCGTAATGGCCGTAGAACAGCAGCCGCGGCACGCCGCGCCCGTCGCCGGGGCCGGGATGATGCGCCAGCACCACCGGCTGCCCGGCGGTCTCGTGGATCGCCGCGGTGAAGCCGAGATCCGCGAGGTCTCGCCGCGCGAACTCGGCGGCGGTCCGGCAATCCGCCGCATGGGCGGGCTGGGCGCTGATGCTGGGGATGCGCAGCCAGTCCATCCAGCGCGCCTGATAGGCCGCAAAATCCGTCTCGATCCGTGCCAGCACGCGGCCCGTTGCCGTCATTTCGTCCTCCGCCGATGGTGCCGGGCGGTTATGCGCCGGACGCCGCCGCGCGTGAAGCCGGGCCGGTTGTGCGCCGCGGCACGGCGGGGTTACGGTCCGGCCATGCTCTGCTGGAGATTGCCGGTGCCCCCCTCATTCCTGTTCCGCCGCGTTGCGCCGCTGGCCACGCTGGCCGTGCTGGCCGCCTGCGCGGAAGTCGGGCCCAACTACAAGGCGCCCACGCCGGACTGGAACCCCACCTCCTGGTTCGCGCCGTCCAAGCCGGCGCCGAAGGAGGTGATCAGCGAGCCGGTGGAGAAGCCGATCGACCCGCAGTGGTGGACGGTGTTCCACGACGCCGAGCTGACCAGCCTGGAGAAGCGGCTGGCCGACGCCAACCTGGACGTGCGCACCGCCGCCCTGCGGCTGAGCCAGTCGCGTGCCTCCTTCGGCGTCACCCGCGCCGATCTGTTCCCCACGGTCGATGGCAATGCCAGCTACCTGCGCCAGCGGCTGCCGCCGCAGGGCGTGCTGGGCCTGCTGCCGTCGCCGAGCGCCGGCAACACCGCCTCGGTGCAGACCGGCAGCGCCGCCCTCGGCCCTGGCGCGACCTCGGCCAACGGCCTCGGCGGGCTGGGTGGGGTGCCATCCACCTCCTCCCCCAGCTCGTCGTCGCTGTTCCAGCCGTTCGGCCTCTATCAGTACGGCTTCGATGCGTCCTGGGAGCTGGACCTGTGGGGCCGGGTGCGCCGCAATGTCGAGGGCGCCGCGTCGTCGCTGGACGCGGCGGCGGATGCGCAGCGCGACACGCTGCTGACGGCGCTGGCGGAGATGGCGCGCGACTACGTGCAGTTGCGCGGCGTGCAACGGAATATCGAGACGACGCAGCGCAATCTCGACATCGCCAAGCAGAGCCTGCAACTGACGCAGCAGCGCGCGTCCGGCGGCGTGACCACCGACCTCGATGTCGCCAATGCCGCCGCGCAGGTGGAGACGGTGGCAAGCCAGATGCCGACGCTGCGGGCGCAGGAAGCGCAGATCATCAACGCCATCGCGTTCCTGATCGGCCAGCCGCCGCACAGCATGGTAGCGGAACTGTCGGTGCCGCACCCGATCCCGCCGGTGCCGCCGACGATCCCGGTCGGCCTGCCGTCGGAACTCGCGCGCCGCCGCCCGGACATCCGGCAGGCGGAGGCGCAGTTGCACACCGCGACCGCCGATGTCGGCGTCGCGGTCGCCGATTTCTACCCGCGCGTCACCCTGTCCGGCAGCGTCGGCATGCAGGCGATCGCGGCGCGCTATCTCGGCTCGTGGTACGATGCCGGCACCTATGCGTTCGGGCCGTCGATCAGCCTGCCGATCTTCGAGGGCGGGCGGCTGAACCGCATGCTGGAACTGCGCACGCAGCAGCAGAAGGAAGCCGCCGTCACCTACCAGCGCACGGTGCTGAACGCGCTGCATGAGGTTGACAATTCGCTGACCGCCTACCAGGCCGAGCAGCAGCGCCGCAACCGGCTGGAACAGGCGGTGGTGCAGAACCGGCGCGCGGTGAAGCTGGCGCAGGACCGCTACGTGCAGGGCGTCGCCGACTTCCTGAGCGTGCTGACCGCCGAACAGAACCTGCTTGCGGCGGAGCAGATGCTGACCGACAGCGTCACCAACGTCTCCACCGACCTCGTGCAGATCTACAAGGCGCTGGGCGGCGGCTGGGAGTCCGAAATGCCGGACAAGCCGCTGCTGCCGGAGAAGGGCGGCTCGCTGATCGACAATCTGATGTAGGCGTGGGGGCGGTTGGTCGCTGCCTGCCGGGCGACGTCTCAGTTTGAATTTCGGCTTCCGACCCGGAGCGGAACCAAGGAGGGAGCGCGGGCGCCGACGCTCAGCTAGGCGCGGCTCTTTCGGATGGGATGGAAGGCCTCGCCCGACGTAAGCCGCGCCACCATTTCGGCGATCTTCGCGGCGCGCTTTTCCGGCCCCTTCGCCTGGTGGACGCGATAGAGCACCGCGTAGCGATTTGCGGCGTCGAGACTGTCGAAGAATCGGCGCGCATCAGGCTGCGCATCAAGGGCGGCCAGAAGGTCAGGATCCGGCTGCGCGCGGCCCTGGGGCGCGTATGCCGCGTCCCAACGCCCGTCGGCTTTCGCGCGCGTCACCTCCGCCAAGCCTTCGGGCTTCATTCGGCCATCGGCGATCAGGCGCTCGACGCGCTCTCGGTTCACCTGGGACCAGGCGCTTCGGTCCTTACGCGGCGTGAACCTGACCTTGTAA
>JAKAZX010000180.1 GCA_021826485.1 Pseudomonadota bacterium
AGCCAAGGAGGCGTCACCCATGTGTCCGGAACAAACTGTCACCCATCTCTCGGAACGCTCAACGGTCGCGGCGCTGCCCATCATTGGCCTTTCCGGCCGGTTCCGGGCGACCCCGCGAGGCCCAGGAACGTCCGACACAGTGTCGATGAACGCCTGATCCTCGGCCGCATGGGCGCTCCCCGCCACGGCCAGGAATTGCCGGTGCGCCTCCGCCCGGAAGGACGATGCGCGCACGTCCGGCACCCCGATCTGGATCGGCCGCATTCCCTGCGCACCCGGGCGCGGTGCTCATGGACCTCCACGCTGGTGGGCTTGACGCCCTTTGCCGATGCCATGACTCGACGCGCTGAGCGGGTCACATGCAACCCGTTCCGAACCAGTCGACAAAGCGGCGGTGCCCTCTGGACGGATGCTGCCGGTTGCATCCGGATGCAAAATCCGGTTGCATCCGGATGCAACGATGTTAGCGTCCCTTCCAACAGGCGCGATCGGGTCGATGCCCGGGCGCCGGAATGGAGGAAATCGTGCTTCTGCGCTTCGTGCCGGGTGGCGCGCTCTTGGCAGTTTCTGGCAATCGGCGGGTTCCCGGCGGGGCGGCGTGAGCGTGGGCGAGCGCATTGCCGTCGTGGGCGCGGGGCTGGTGGGCAGCAGTTGGGCGATCGTGTTCGCCCGCGCCGGCTGCGAGGTGGCGATGTTCGATGCCGCGCCCGGCGCCGCGGAGCGCGCCGTCGGAACCATCGCGCAGCGGCTCGATGATCTCGTTGCCGCCGGCTTGCTGCACGACGCGGCGGACGTTCTTGCGCGCATCCGGGTCGAGGCGACGCTGGCCGGGGCGCTGGCGGGCGCCGGGTATGTCCAGGAAAGCGTGCTGGAACGGACCGCGGTCAAGCGCGCGGTGTTCGCGGAGATCGATGCGGCGCTGGTGCCCGATGCAATCGTCGGCAGTTCCTCCTCCGGCATTCCCGCCTCGGAATTCACCGGGCATGTCGCCTGCCGGGCCCGCTGCCTGGTCGCCCACCCGGTCAACCCGCCCTATCTGATCCCGGTCGTGGAACTGGTGCCGGCGCCCTGGACCGCGCCCGAGACCGTGCGGCGCACCCGGGCGCTGATGGAGCGGGTCGGGCAGGCGCCGGTGGAGATGACGCGCGAGGCCGAGGGCTTCATCCTCAATCGCCTGCAGGGCGTGCTGCTGATGGAGGCGTGGCGGTTGGTGGAGGAGGGATTGGCCAGCGTCGCCGACGTGGACCGCACGGTCAGCGAGGGCCTGGGGCTGCGCTGGAGCTTCATGGGGCCGTTCGAGACCATCGACCTCAACGCCCCCGGCGGCGTCGCCGACTATGCGGCCCGGCTCGGCCCGCTCTATCAGCGCATCGCGGCGTCGCGGACCGAGCATCGCGTGTGGGACGCCGCCCTGATCGCCAAGGTCGAGCAGCAGCGGCGCGCGCTGCTGGCCGAAGGCGATCTGGTGGCCCGCAGCGCCTGGCGCGATCGGCGGCTGATGGCGCTGGCGCGCCACAGGCGCGACGCGGCCGGGCAGGAGCCGGAGTGAGCGCCGCCCGCGTCGCCATGGCGCAGCCGCCGCTGACCCTGGACGTTGCAGGCGTTGCGAAATCATACGGCGCAACGATCGCGCTGCAGCGCGTGACCTTCGATCTGCGCCGCGGCGAGGTGCATGCTCTGCTCGGCGAAAACGGCGCCGGCAAGTCGACGCTGGTGAAAATCCTCAGCGGCATCGTGCGTCCGGACAGCGGCAGCGTCCGCCTCGCCGGCCAGCCGTTCGAGCCGCATTCGCTGCTGGCGGCGCGCGCCGCCGGCGTCTCCACCGCGTTCCAGGAACTCAGCCTGCTGCCGAATCTGAGTGTCGCCACCAACCTGACGCTGCCGCGCCAGCGCAAGGGGCCGGTGGGCCTCGGCTCCCGCCGGCTGAACGAGGCGAAGGCCGCGGAACTGCTGGCGGAGTGCGATGCGACCGATATCGACCCCGGTGCGCTGGTGGCGGACCTGTCGCTCGCCGAGAAGCAGCGCGTGGAGATCGTGCGCGCCGTCAGCCAGCGCCCGCGCCTGCTGATCCTGGACGAACCGACCGCGGCGCTGGCCGAGCCGGAATGGCTGTTCCGCATCGTCGAGCGGCTGGCCGCGACCGGCGTCGGCGTGCTGTACATCTCGCACCGGCTGGCCGAGGTGCGGCGCCTGTGCCTGCGGGGCACGGTGCTGCGCAACGGCGAGAGCATCGCGACCGTCGATCTCGCCGATGCGCAGGACACCGACATCTTCCGCATGATGGTCGGGCGCGGCGCCGAGGAGGCGACGCAGCGGACGCGCGGGACGCAGCAACGGGCCGCCGAGGCACCGGCGCTGATGCTGAAGGACCTGCGCGGCGCCGGCGTCGAAGGCGTCAGCCTGGACCTGCATCGCGGCGAGATCGTCGGCGTTGCCGCGCTGGAAGGGCAGGGACAGCGGGACCTGTTCCGCATCCTGGGCGGCGCGGCGCCGGCCGAGAGCGGCGTGATCGCGGTGCAGGCGAAGCCGGTCCGCTTCGCCGACCCGCGCCACGCACTGCATGCCGGCATCGGCTTCGTGCCGGAGGAGCGCAAGACGGAGGGCATCTTCCTCGGCATGACGACGGCCAGCAACATCTCCCTGCCGATCCTGGGCCGGCTGCTGCGCCTGGGCCTGATCGACGGCCGCCGCGAGCGCGCCGAGGTGCGGGAGGCGGCGCGCGGGGTCGATCTGCCCGACCGATATATCGGCATGCGGATTTCCGCACTGTCCGGCGGCAACCAGCAGAAAGCGCTGATCGCCCGTGTGCTGCTGTCGGGTGCCCGCATCCTTGTGCTGTTCGATCCGACGCGCGGCGTCGATGTCGGCACCAAGGAGGTGATCTACGGCGTGATCCGGCAGTTCGCCACCGGCGGCGGCAGCGTGCTGCTGTATTCGACGGAGCTCTCCGAGCTGGTCCAGCTCGCGCATCGCTGTCTGGTGATGTACCGCGGCCGGATCGTTGGCGAGGCGACGGGCGAGGGGCTGACCGAGCAGCGGCTGGTCTCGCTCGCCTCCGGGCATGGCAGGGCCGCATGAGCGCGAGCGTCGCCAACACCCGTCAGCGCACGGCAATGTCGATCCGCCGGCTGCTCGGCAACGGCACGCTGATCGTCGCGGCGATCTATGCGCTGCTGTTCGTGATCTTCGCGCTGCGGCAGGCGGATGCGCTGTCGCGCAACAGCATCGTCGATCTGTTCAACAACGCGTTGCCGCTGGCGCTGGCCGCGGCGGGTGGCACGCTGGTGGTGCTGACGCGCGGCTTCGACCTGTCGGTTGCGGGCGTGGTGGCGCTCAGCAACGTGCTCATGGCCACCGTGGTCGGCGACGGGCCGGCCGGCGCGTTGGAAGGGCTGGCGATGGTTACCGGCATCGGCCTGCTGGTCGGGGCGGTGAACGGCGTGCTGGTGGCCTATGTGCGGTTGCAGTCCATCGCCTCGACGCTGGCGACGATGATCGTCACGTCGGGGCTGGCGCTGCTGGTGCTGGACGCGCCGGGCGGAAACGTGCCGGATTTCGTCGCCGACACGCTGACCGACGTGGTCGCGGGCGGCATTCCGGTGGCCGCGGTGATCGCGCTGGCGGTGGTGCTGGCATGGCTGGTGTTGCGCCGCACCGACTGGGGCGTGGCGCTCTACGCCGTCGGCGCGGACGAGACTGCGGCGGGGCTGGCCGGAATTCCAACGCGGCGGGTGATGTTCCTCGCCTATTGTCTGGCCGGCGTGTTCTACGCGCTGTCCGGCTACATGCTGAGCGCGCTCACCGCGACCGGCAATCCGAATGCCGGCAATTCGTACCTGCTGCTCACCTTCGCGGCGATCGCCATCGGCGGCACGTCGTTCAGCGGCGGCCGCGGCGATGTGGTGGGCGCCATGCTGGGCGCGGCGACGCTGACGCTGCTGCAGAAGGTGCTGTTCTCGGCGGGGGTCTCGTCGTTCTACACCGGCATCTTCCAGGGCATCGTGATGATTCTCGCCGTCCTTGTCGCGGCGCTGTCCGACCGCATTGCCAGCGGGCGGCGCGCATGAGCGGGCAGGACCGGCGCGCGGGCGGGCGCCGCGGCATCAGCGGCGATGTGTGGAATGCGCTGGCGCTGTTCGGCCTGACGGCGCTGCTGATCCTCGGCTCCCGCTGGATCAGCCCGGGGTTCGGCGGCTGGAGCCAGGCCAAGGCGATCCTGGTGCTGTCATCGTTCGTCGTGGTGGTGGCGTTCGGGCAGCAGCTTGTCATTCTCACCGGTGGCCTCGACCTCTCCATCGCGTCGGTGATGACGATGGGTGGCGTGCTGGCCTTCACCTTCATCGGCGCATCGTCGCCGGCGCTGCTGTGGGGCGTGCCGGGCGTGCTGCTGCTGACGGCGGCGATCGGCGCGCTGAACGGGATCGGCGTGGTCTGGCTGCGTGTGCCGCCGTTCATCATGACGCTGGCAATGGGAATCATCGTCTATGGCGCGACGCTGGGGCTCACGGGCGGCACGCCGCGCGGGCAACCCTCGCCGCTGCTGTCGGCGCTGTTCACCGCCGATCTGGCCGGCGTGCCGCTGGTGATCTACCTGATAAGCGTGCTCGCCGTGCTGGGGACGCTGCTGCAACGCGGCACCGGATTCGGGCGGCGGCTGTATGCGGTCGGCACCAACCCGGCGGCCGCGCATATCGCCGGCCTGCCGGTGCGGCGTATCACCATGATGACCTACGTGATCAGCGGCGCCTCCGCCGGGCTCGCGGGCGTGCTGATGGTCGGTTACGCCGGGGGCGCCACGCTGACCATGGGACAGAGCTACCAGCTTCCCTCGATCGCCGCCGTCGTGGTCGGCGGCACCTCCATTCTCGGCGGCAGCGGGCTTTATCTCGGCGCCGTCGGGGGCGCGCTGCTGCTGACCACTTTTTCCACCGTGATCGCCTCGATCGGCATCGCCGAAGGCTGGCGCACGGTGATCTACGGGATCGTCATCCTCCTCGCGCTGCTGCTGCTGCGCGAGGAGCTGTACGTCTGGGTCGGACGCCTGGCGGCACGGCCCGGCGGCATCCCGCCGCGGAGCACGCCGTCCACCGCAATGACAGGAGGGAACAAATGAAATCCGCATGGAAAAACTGGGGGGGCTGCCTGCTGGCCGCCGCCGCCGCGGTCGGCCTGCTGGCCGCCCCGGCACAGGCACAGGAGAAGAAATACAAGATCTACCTGAGCCTCAGCTACAGCGGCAACGCGTGGCAGAGCGAGGCGGCGAACATCGTCAAGGCGCTGGCCGCGACGCCGCCCTACGACAAGATGGTCGAGCTGAAGGAGGTGATCTCCGGCACTGACGTGCAGGCGCAGATCTCGGCCTATGAGAGCATGCTGTCCGACCACGCCGCCGGCATCATCAGCTTCCCCGTCTCGCCCACGGGCCTGAACCGCACCATCAAGCGCGGCTGCGAGCAGGGCACGCTGTTCTTCATGTATGACGCGACGGTGACCGAGCCGTGCGCCTACAACGTCAGCTACATCACCGCCGGCTTCGGCGAGAACACCGCGCAGGCGCTGGTCAACGCGCTGCACGGCAAAGGCAACATCTTCCTCAGCCGCGGCGTGCCCGGCAACTCGGTGGACAAGCGCCACACCGACGGCGCGATGGCGATCTTCAAGAAATATCCAGGCATCCACGTGGTCGCCGAGTATTACGGCATGTGGAGTGACCAGACCACGCAGTCGGAGACCGCGAAGGCGCTCGCCGCCCATCCGGACGTGGACGGCATCTGGGCGCAGGCCGGCGAGGACGGCGCGATCAAGGCCATGCTCGCGACCGGATCGCAGAAGCTGGTGCCGGTGACCGGCGAGAACTCCAACGGCTTCCGTCTGGCGCTGGCCAACCCGGACTATCAGAAGCGCGGGTTGCAGGGCGTATCCTCCGGCTCGCCGCCGGCGACCGCGGGCTATGCGTTCAAGCTGATGATGGAAATGCTGGTCAAGGGCCGCAAGCTCTCGACCCACAACATCGAATACCCGCTGCCGTGGGTGCCGGCGGACGCGGTGAAGCTGTGTCCGGGTGACCGCTTCGAGAACGGCTGCAACACCTTCCCTGCCGGCAAGGTGCCGGATTCCTTCGTGACCGAGGTGTTCGAGCCGACCCTGCTGCCCGAACTGTCGCTGGTGACGGCGCTGGACGGCAAGCCGACGCCAGGTGCGACCATCCAGCCGCTGCCCGCGGCCTTGCGGGCGGCGCCCGACACCCCCGGCATCAACTGCGGCAAGTGCACGCCGACCGGCGATATCTATAAGCTGACCAAGGTGCAGCCCACGGTCCAGCCCTGAGGGCGCGGCCGGGCCGGCGGTGTGCCGGCCCGGCCGAACCTCGGCAACCTTCTGGCGCGGCGCACGTGAACGAGAGGATTGAGCAGCATGATCCGTTACCTCAAGCGGGGGGCATCCGAGGCTGAGACGGTGGAGGCTGACCGCAAGGTCCGCCAGACCGTCGAGGCCATCCTGGACGATGTCGCCCGGCGCGGCGATGCCGCGGTGCGCGACCTGTCGGTCCGCTTCGACAAGTGGCAGCCGGAAAGCTTCCGTCTGCGCGACGACGAAATCCAGGCGCTGATCCGTTCGCTGCCGGCGCAGACGGTGGAGGACATCAAGTTCGCGCAGTCGCAGATCCGACGCTTCGCCGAGGCGCAGCGCGCCAGTCTGCGGGACTTCGAGATGGAAACGCTTCCCGGCATCCGGCTGGGGCAGAAGAACATTCCCGTCAACAGCGTCGGCTGCTACGTGCCCGGCGGACGCTATCCGATGGTCGCTTCAGCCCATATGAGCGTGCTGACCGCGCGGGTGGCGGGGGTCGGGCGCATCCTTGCCTGCACGCCGCCGCTGAACGGCGCACCACCGGCGGCCACCATCGCGGCGATGTCGCTGGCCGGCGCCGATGAGATCTATGTGCTCGGCGGCATCCAGGCCGTTGCCGCAATGGGCATCGGAACCGCCACCATCCAGGCGGTGGACATGCTCGTCGGCCCCGGCAACGCCTACGTCGCCGAGGCCAAGCGGCAGCTGTACGGCCGGGTCGGCATCGACCTGTTCGCCGGCCCCACCGAGACGCTGATCGTCGCCGACGAGACGAGCGACGTGGAGATGTGCGCGACCGACCTGCTCGGTCAGGCGGAACACGGGCCGACCTCGCCGGCGATTCTGCTGACGACCTCGGCGCGTCTCGCCGAAGGCATCCAGGCGGAGATCGACCGCCAGCTCACCCGCTTGCCGACGGCCGACATCGCCAGCGTCGCATGGCGCGACCACGGCCAGGTGATCCTGTGCGACACCGACGAGGAGATGGTGGCGGAGGCGGATCGCATCGCTTCGGAACATGTGCAGGTGCTGACGCGCGAGCCGCGCTGGTTCCTCGAACGCATGACGAATTACGGGGCGCTGTTCCTGGGCAAGGAGACCAATGTCGCCTATGGCGACAAGGTGATCGGCACCAACCACACGCTGCCGACCAAGAAGGCCGCCCGCTACACCGGCGGGCTGTGGGTCGGCAAGTTCCTCAAGACCGTCACCTACCAGCAGGTCGACGCCTCGGCCACGGCGATGATCGGGGAATACTGCTCGCGGCTGTGCGCGATCGAAAATTTCGCCGCGCACAAGGAGCAGGCCGATCTGCGCGTGCGGCGCTACGGCGGCAGGAATGCCGCCTGAGCGGCGTCATGGAAGGCGATTCCCAACCACCGCCGGGCGGCGCCAGGCCGGTGACGGCACGCGAACTCGCGCGCCG
>JAKAZX010000181.1 GCA_021826485.1 Pseudomonadota bacterium
CGCCGCCGCCACCGCCGGCGCCGCCGGGCTGGGTCCCCGCTCCGCCGGCCCCGCCGAGCCCGCCGCCGCCGCCATAGGCGCCCTTCACCGTCCCGCCGGCGCCGCCGGCGCCGCCGGTCGCCCCGTCATTGGCGAAGGCGACGGCGTTCAGCGTCACGTCGGCCCCGCTGCCGACGAACAGCGCGCCGCCCAGCCCGGCGCCGCCGCCGCCGCCGTCGGTGCCGCCTGCCCCGGCCCCGCCGACCGCCTGCATGCCGGCGAGCGTCAGATCGCCGATCGAGACCGCCCCGGCATAGGCGAACAGGCCACGATGGCCGGCGCCGTCGATGGTGTTGCCGAGGCCCGCGATGGTCAGGCTGTCGCCGGATGCGAGATCGATCGCCAGCGGATCGGCGGTGAGGGTGAAGCTGGCCGTGATGTCGATCGTGGCACCCGCCCCGGACAGCACGCCGCCGGCATCGATCGAGGTCAGCACTGCGTCCAGCGAGGCCTCGCTGGCGATGTCGAATGTCGGACCGGCCATGTCCCGTCCCCACCCTGCCCGCCCGCCGGGCCAGCGAGCAACGCATGGGCGTTTGACCACCAGCAATTGAATTGTAGTTTAGAAAATATCGCCGTTCGGCTTCATTCCAGCGCCGCGGCGACCGCCGCGCGCAGGGCCGGCAACACCTCGGCGGCGAACCACGGATTGCGCTTCTCCCACCCCACGGTGCGCCAGGACGGGTGCGGCAGCGGGAAGCGCGCCGGCAGGTACGCGGCGAAGCCGCGCACCCGCGCGGTCATGCTGCCCGGACCAAACGCGAAGGCCTGCGCATAGCTGCCGACCAGCAGCGTCAGACGCAGCCCGGCCAGCAGCGGCAGCAGCCGCGGATGCCAGTGCGCGGCGCAGCCGGGCCGCGGCGGCGCGTCCCCGCCATTGGGCAGGCGGCCGGGATAGCACAGGCCGGTCGGCACGATGGCGATGCGCCGCTCGTCATAGAACGCCGCCCGCTCCATCCCGAGCCACCGGCGCAGCCGGTCGCCGGACGGATCGTCCCACGGCACGCCGCTGGCATGCACCCGCGTCCCCGGCGCCTGGCCGACGATCAGCAGCCGCGCGGAGACCGAGACGCGCAGCACCGGGCGGGGGCCGAGCGGCAGGTCGGTGCACCGGGTGCAGGCGCGCGCCGCCGCCGCCACGGAGGCCAGCGCCGCCGCGTCGGCAGCCGCATTGCGCACGGGTCGAGGTGACATCGCGGTGATATGGTTCACCACGGCGACGGATGGAACCGCCGCGGCCTGCACACCCTTGCCGGGCCGGCGCGCGCGGGCGATACCCTGTGCGCCGCTTGTCCGGGAGGCAGCATGATCCGAATCCTTCTCGTCGCCCTGCTCGCACTGCTCGCGGTCGGCGGGCCGGCGCGCGCACAGACCGATCAGCAGGCGCTGGTCGATCGCGCCACGCTGACCGTGCAGGACATGTTCACCGGCCAGAACGCCGGCGACGCGCTGTCGCTGCTGCGCCGCGCCAAGGGCGCGCTGATCTGCCCGCGCGTGTTCAAGGCCGGCTTTATCCTGGGCGGCTCGGGCGGCGGGTGCGTGCTGGTCTCCCGCGGCACCGGCGGGTGGAGCAGCCCGGCGTTCTACAATATCGGCTCCGGCAGTTTCGGCCTGCAAGCGGGCGTGCAGGACAGCCAGATCGTGTTCCTGGTGCTGACCGAGCGGGGCTTCCACGCGATCCTGGACAGCCAGTTCAAGATCGGGGCCGATGCCTCCATCGCCGTCGCCACGATCGGCGCCGGCGTCGAAGGCTCGACCACCGCGGCGCTGCGCGCCGACATCGTCGCCTTCGCCAAGTCGCGCGGCCTGTTCGCCGGCATCTCCGTGCAGGGGAGCATCATCTCCTCCGACAGCGGGTGGGATCAGGCGTATTACGGCAAGCCGCTGGCGGCGCAGCAGATCGTGCTGCAGGGCGAAGGCAGCAATCCCGGCGCCCAGCCGCTGCGGGAAATGCTGCTGAAGTTCAGCGGCTAGCCGATGCCCGACGTGCCGCCGTTCTGGCAGGCCAAGCGGCTGGACCAGATGACGGCGGCCGAGTGGGAGTCGCTGTGCGACGGCTGCGGCCGCTGCTGCCTGCACAAGCTGCGGCACGAGGAGACGGGGGAGCTGTCGTTCACCAACGTCGCCTGCCGGCTGCTCGACCTGCACTCCTGCCGCTGCACCGACTATGCGGGCCGCCGCCGCCGCGTGCCGGACTGCGTGCAACTGACGCCCAAGGTGCTGCGACAGATCGACTGGCTGCCGCCGTCCTGCGCCTATCGCCGGCTGGCGGAGGGACGGGGGCTCGCGTGGTGGCACCCGCTGGTGTCCGGCGACCCGGCGAGCGTGCATGCCGCCGGCATTTCCGTGCGCGGCCGGGCGGTGAGCGAGAAGCGCGCCGGACCGCTGGAACATCACGTGGTGGACTGGCCGGGCCGTCCGCCGCGGGCGCACCGCCGCCCGGACGGGCGTTCCGCCGATCAGAAGGAGACGAGACCATGATGCGCGACGCCCTGTTCGGCGGCGTCAACGCCGCGGTGCTGACGCCGCAGCGTGACGATGGCTCGGCCGATCTGGACCGCATGGCGGCGCATTGCCGCTGGCTGACGGCGAACGGCTGCAATGGGCTCGCGATCCTGGGCACCACCGGAGAGGCCAACAGCTTCGGCGTCGCCGAGCGCATCGCCATCATGGAGGGCATGGTCGCGCGCGGCATTCCGCCGCACCTGCTGCTGCCCGGCACCGGCACGCCGGCGATTCCCGACACGGTGGCGCTGACCACGCGCGCCGCCGAACTCGGCTGCCGCGGCGCGCTGATCCTGCCGCCGTTCTTCTACAAGAACCCGTCGGAGGACGGGCTGTTCGAGTTCTACAGCCAGATCGCCCGCCGCGTGCCGGCGGAGATCGCGCTCTATTTCTACCATTTCCCGGCGCAGTCGGCGGTGCCGATCACGCCCGCGCTGATCGCGCGGCTGCTGCACGCGCATCCCGGACGCTTCCGCGGGGTGAAGGATTCCAGCGGCGACTTCGCCAATACCAGCGCCTATGTCCGGCAGTTCGCCCGCGACGGGTTCGAGGTCTATTGCGGCGATGACGGCGCGCTGCACGCGCTGCTCCAGGAAGGCGGGGCGGGCTGCATCACCGCGGCAAGCAATGTCGGCAGCGCGGTCAGCGCCGTGGTCTATGCCAACTGGGACCGCGCGCTGGGTGCGGAGGCGCAGGCGACACTTGCGGCGATCCGCAAGGCGGTCACCTCGGTCGCGCTGATCCCGGCGCTGAAATCGCTGATGGCGCGGCACACCGGCGATGCCGTCTGGCGCAACATCCGCCCGCCGCTCGGCCGGCTGGACGCGGCGACGGAGGCGCGGCTGTTCGCCACGTTCGATGCCGCCGGCGTGCGGCTCAAGCCGGTCGCGGCCTGAGAGTTTGTGAAGGAATGCCCAAGGGTTTGGGGGCCGACAAAACTCTCCCTCTCCGCCCCACCGGGGCGGAGAGGGAATGGAGTCGCCGCGTCGATTTCTTTCACA
This sequence comes from Pseudomonadota bacterium, assembly GCA_021826485.1. GTDB lineage: Bacteria > Pseudomonadota > Alphaproteobacteria > Acetobacterales > Acetobacteraceae > JAFKFJ01. The sequence goes on from JAKAZX010000181.1 coordinate 3,546, forward strand.
CGCTCTGAGCCGGCCGCCCGGCGCCGTCAGGCGGCGCGCGCCAGCACCTTGCCGCCGTCCCAGATGCCGAGGCAGATGCGTTCCCCGCCGCGCACCAGCAGCAGATAGGGGTCGAGTACCGCGCGTTCCTGCACCAGTTCCCCGAGAATGAGGGCGGAGCCCGGCACTTCCGATTGCAGGCCGCGCGCCAGCGTCGCGATCGGTTCCGGCACGCCGAGTCGGGCGAGCGAGCCGGCCGGCACCCACCGCTCCTCCCAGTGCGAACCGGCGCGCAGGCGCAGCGCCCCGCTGGCGAACAGCAGCGGCAGCAGGCACAGCCAGGCGAAGCTGATCGCGGCGGGCAGCGACGGGGACACCGTTTTCAGCCCCTGCGCGACGCCGCTGGTGGCGGCCATGCCGACGAACGGCAGCAGCAGGCCGAGCAGCAGCAGCCCCTGATGGCGGTACCAGAAATTGGGGCCGAATTTCTGCACCTGCGCGCGCTTGTGGGCGGCCAGCGCCGGCAGCGGTACCGGGGAGACGCCGCGCACCGCCAGGGCTTCCGCCAGCGGGCTCGGGCGGGCGACCGGGATCGTGGTGTCGAAGGGCATGGCGTGTTCCTCCCTGCCATGATGCCGAAACCCAGCGTCCGCCAGAACAAGCCGCGATCACACTCACACTTCGGTGACGCGCCCCTTGCCAAAGCCGGCGCGGCAGATGAGGGTGCGCGCCGGGTCGCGCCGGGCGCGCAACAGGCGGGGGGAAATCATGGCGGATCTGGAACGGCGCACGATGGCCAAGGTCTGGGCGCGGCTGGTGCCGTTCCTGATGCTCTGCTATTTCGTTGCGTATCTCGACCGGGTGAATGTCGGCTTCGCCGGCCTGACGATGCGCAAGGACCTGGCGCTGTCCAACGCCGCGTTCGGCCTCGCCTCCGGCATCCTGTTCCTGACCTATTTCGTGTTCGAGATCCCGTCCAACCTGTTCCTGCACCGGTTCGGTGCGCGCAAATGGATCGCCCGCATCATGCTGAGCTGGGGGATCATCTCCGGTGCCAACGCCTTCGTCAGCGGCGAGTATTCGTTCTACCTCGTGCGGCTGCTGCTGGGCGCGGCGGAGGCCGGGTTCTTCCCCGGCATCATCTTCTTCCTGACGCTGTGGTTCCCCGGCATCTACCGCGGCCGGATCATCGCGTGGTTCATGGCGGCGATTCCGGCCTCCTCCGTCATCGGCGCGCCGGTCTCCAGCCTGCTGCTGTATCTGGACGGCGTGGCCGGGCTGAAGGGCTGGCAGTGGCTGTTCATCGTCGAGGCGGTGCCGGCCATCCTGCTGTCGGCCGTGGTGTTCTTCTACCTCACCGACCGGCCGGCGGAGGCGACGTGGCTCGCGCCGGAGGAGCGGAAATGGCTGACCGACCGGCTGGCGGCCGAGGAGCGCCAGCGCATCGCCAGCGAGGATTTGTCGATCGGCCAGGCGATCCGCGACTGGCGGGTGCTGGCGCTGGCGGTGGTGTATTTCGGCGGCGTGGCGACGAATTACGGCATCGGCTTCTGGCTGCCGCAGATCATCCAGGCGTTCGGCGGCCTGACCAAGTTCCAGATCGGCCTGATCACCGCGATCCCCTATGCGATCGGCACGGTGACGATGGTGCTGTGGGGCCGCCGGTCCGACCGGCTGATGGAACGCAAGCAGCATGTCGCGATTCCGCTGGTGGTCGCGGCGGTCTGCATCGGCGGCGCGGGACTGGTGAGCGACCCGCTGATCCGCATGTCGCTGCTGTCCATCGCGGGGTTCGGCGTGTTCGCCAACCTGCCGGTGTTCTGGACGCTGCCGGCGGCCTTCCTGTCCGGCGCCTCCGCCGCCGCGGGCATCGCCGCGATCAACTCGCTCGGCAATCTCGCCGGCTTCGTCGGCCCGTTCGCGATGGGCTGGATCAAGGATACGACCGGCAGTTTCGGCGGTGGCCTGCTGCTGATCGCGGCCCTGGCCCTGCTCGGCGCCGTTGTCGTGATGCTGCTGCGCCACGACACCCGGCTGGAACACGCACCGGCGCCGGCGGAGTAGCGGCTACCCGCAGCCGCCGGGGCGCACGAAGACGCACATCGGCGGGTCGCCGGCCGCGCCGGTGCCGATGCATTGCCGGCGGGCGAAGCCGGGCAGGCCGGAGTCGGGAAAGCCGATCAGCACGTTGAACCGCGCGGCGAAGTCGGGAAAGTCGAGGTCGTGCGGCTGCGGCACGACCGCACCGCCCAGCACGACGCGAATCCGCATGCGGAAGCTCGACTCCAGCAGGTGCTGCGAGGTATCGAACGATTCGAAATACAGCGGCACGCTGCGGTCGAGATACGTGTAGCCGCCGCTGCGGAACACATGCAGCGCCCGCACGCCGATCCCGCAGACCCCCGGCACATCGCGCGCGACGGCGAAAGCTTGCAGGATCGATCGGCCGCGATGCCACGCATCCTCGGGCGTTGCCCGCGACAGGGCCGACTGCGCCTCGGCCGCGACCAGCAGCAGGCCGGCCAGCGTCGCCGCGGGGATCACGATGCCGATGCCCGCGCCCCGCCGCGCGGCCGCCGCGGCCAGCAACCGGGCCGCGCCGGTGCCGATCAGCAGCGGCGCGATCGCGATGGCGAGGTAGATGAAGCGCAGCTCTTTGTGCGGGCTGAGGCTGTGCAGGACCAGCGTGACGGCGGCGGCGATCGCGAGTCCGGGCGCGCGCCCGGCGCCATAGACCGCGAGCCCCAGCAGCAGCGGCGCCAGCCACTGCCAGGCGGCGACGAAATAGCCGGCGGTGAACCACCACGGCTCGGTACCCATCGCTGCGCCGACATGCTGCAGGGCGTTGCGCTGGAAGTTGAACCAGATCGACTGGAACGGCTGCCCCCAGGTGAACCAGTCCAGCAGGCCGGCGCAGACGGCCACACAGCCGATGCCGGCCGCGCACAGCGCCGCCAGCGCCGCACCGTCGCGCCGGTATTGCCACAACGCCGCAACCCCCAGCGCCGGCGCGTACTGATAGCGCAGGCAGGCCGCCAGCCCGAGCAGCACGCCCGCCAGCACCGGCCGCCGCTGGACCGCCCCCGGCTCCCCAAGCCAGAGGGCGAGGATGGCGAGGTGCGCCGCCAGCGGCTCGGTCATCACCACCGGCGCGAAATACAGCAGTTCGTACCAGCAGGCGCCGACCAGCCCGGCCACAATGCCGCCCGCGAGGCCGCCGGCCCGCTCGCCGAGCCGGAAGCCGACATAGGGAACGATCAGCGAGACCAGCACGCAGGCAAATCGCACGGCGCCCACGTAGAAGTCCGGCGAACGATCGACCAGGGCGGCCACCCGCATGATGCCGGCGATCACCCCTGGCAGCAGCCAGGACCGGATGCCGTCGATATACTCCCAGGGAACGATGCCGTTGCCGAAGGCGAGCCGGTACCCCGGCTCCAGGTACTGGAAGGTTTCGTCGGGGAACAGGACGTAGGTGTGGGTCAGCAGGAGCCAGACGCGGAGAATAACGGCTACGGAAAGCACCGCCGCTAGGGCAACCGTCTGCGATTTCGGCCGGAACGTCATGTCAGCTCCCGGCGTCGCACCGTCAGGGAGCGGCACGAATCTGTCGGGGCTGCAACAGTGCCCCGCTGTGCCACCGGGGAGCGAAGGCGGTTTCGCCCGAATATTCGGCGCGAAACTCTACCGTTTCGCTCGGATCGGTTGGCGACGGACAGCGACGAGGCATTGTCGTTGGCCCGAGAAGCTTCACTGCGGACTGCCATACGAATTTTGGCTTTGGCGGATACTGTCACTGGCACGAACCATATTCCCGTTGCATAATGCATTCGAATTTGGCGGGCACGCAATAATGGACCAAACCCGATCCTGGCGACCTTCGCGCGGCATCCATTATCTGCGAATCATCGCACGCTTACTGCTGTTGGGGTTCCTTTTGGCCACGACGGTCGCGTCTGTCGCTACCGTCATCATATTCCTCAGAATGCAATGGCATGATGGTCCATATCACGCCTCCACAGTAACGCGGGGCATGCCGGAGGCTGACTATTCGCTGCTTTGGGCGGCCGGCAAAATGGCGTCTGCTGGACACGCGACGGCGCTGTATGATGGGCCAAGCTTTGCCGCGTGGCGGGAAGGACTCTTCGGTCCCGGCCTGCAACAACTTGATTGGATTTATCCACCGCCGATGGTGGCGCTGGGCATGGCGGTGGCCCACGTTCCGTTGCTCCCTGGTTATTTTCT
>JAKAZX010000182.1 GCA_021826485.1 Pseudomonadota bacterium
CGGCGCTGGCCAGCGGCCGCGCCGTCACCCGCCCGGTCGCCGCGACGGTGCTGGCCGACCTGACCGACGCGCCGGAGCCGCCGCAGGCGGCCGAGGGCGGGCCGGCGCTGCTGTAGCGGCGCCGCCCGCGCGGTTCACGGCGACAGGCGCACGGTGAGCATGAAGGTCAGCGGATGCTGCGGCATCTCCGCGGCGAACGGGGGGAAGCGGCTGGTCTGGACGCTGCGGAGCGCGGCGGCATCGATCGCCGCATTGCCGCTCGACTTGGCGACGCTGACGCCACGCAGCGTGCCGGCGGGGTCGAGGTCGATCGCCAGCCGGGTGATCCCGCCGATGCCCATCAGGCGGACCGAGGCCGGCACCGCCAGATTGGCCTGCACCCGCGCCCGCAGCGCCGCCGCGTAAAGCTCCGTCGCGGTGGCCGCGGCGGCGGCACTCACCGGCGCCGGGGCCGGCGCGGGGGCCGCCTGGGGCGGCGGGATGGTGGCGGCCGGCGGCGCTGCCTGTGGCTGTGGCCGCGGCATCGGCAAGGGACGCGGCGCCACCACGCGCTTCGGCGGCGGCTTCGGGGCCGGCGGCGGCGGTTGCGGCAACGGTTCTTCCACCGGCGGCGGCGGTTCGGGCGGCGGTGGCTCGGGTGTCGGCGGTGGCGGCGGTGGTGGTTCCGGCGGTGGCGGCTCCGGCGGTGGCGGGGGCTCCGGCGTCGGCGGAGGCGGCGGCGGTTCCGGTGCGGGGGGTGGGGGCTTGGGCGGCTCGGGCTGTGCCGGCGGGGGCGGCAGGGATACCGCGTGAATCTGCATGGGATGCGGCGCGGGGGCCGCCGGCGGGGTCTCCGGTGGCAGCAGGCTGACCACGCCTACGCCCAGCACCTCCACCGCCAGCGCCACCGCCAGCGCGACGGCAAAGCCGCCGCGCCGCCGCACCGGGCGGTGGCCGAGCACGCGCGCCGTCACGCTCAATGCTCCGGCGTGTCGGGGGTGGCGGGTGCGTCGGGCGCGGCCCCGGCCGGCAGGGTCGCCACGCCCACGTCGCTGACGCCGGCACTGCGGCAGGCATCAAGCGCATGGATGAACTGCTGGAACGCCACGTCGCGCGACGCCGCGATCGTCACCTGGGTCTGCGACGGATCGGGCATGGCGCGCAGCATCGCCGTCAGGTCCTGCTCGCTGAGCGTTTTCCCCTCCACAGACAGCGTGCCGTCGCGATCCACGTTGACCACCACCTTGGGGTGTTCGAGGTGCTCGGCCTGGCTGGATTGCGGCAGTTGCAGCGCGACGCCGGCATCGGGGATCATCTGCAACGTCACGATGATGAAGAACACCAGCAGGAACAGCATCACGTCGATCATCGGGATGATCTCGACGCGGCCGCGCCTGGCCTCGAAATAGCGCATGCTGCTGCGGCGGGCCATGCGACTACTCCGCGGCGATCGCGGCACGTTCGGCGATGCCGCGGCCGAGGTTGACGCGATTGAGCAGCAGCGTGCGCAGCGTCTCCATCTGATGCAGCACCAGCCGCGCCGCGTTGGTCAGGCCGTTGTAGCCGAGCAGACCGACCATCGCGACGAAGATGCCGGCCGCGGTGGTCACCAGCGCGTTGGCGACGCCGCCGGTGACGGCGGTCGGTGCCTGCCCCGGCGTCGCCAGCACGGAGAATGCGCGGAACATGCCGAGAATGGTGCCGAACAGCCCCAGCAGCGGCGCCAGGGTGATGACGGTGTCGAGCAGCCACAGCCGCCGGTCCAGCCGGGGCGCGGTGAGCAGGATCGCCTCCTCCATCCGGTCGTCCAGCGCTTCCCGCCCGTGCGACGCGGCGTCGTCGAGCAGCACGTCCAGCACCGCCGCTTCCGGCAGGCGGTGGGCGCGCCGACGCAGCGACACGAGGTCGGCATGGCCGAGTCGCGCGTGGCCGGCGATGTCGCTGACCAGTCGCGCGCCGCCCAGGATGGTGCGGCGAAGATACCAGGCGCGATCGAGGATGACGGCGAGCGCCAGCAGTTGCAGCAGCGCGAGCGCGTACAGCACGCCGTCCGAGTAGTTGGCAAGGTCGATGAGGGAACGCAGGTCCATGTTCGGGTCCATTTGCGACGGCGGAGCCTGTTACAGCCCCGCCGCCGTCCTGTGCGTGACAGACTGGTGACAGTGTGTCGCGTCAGAAGCTGACGCCGATGCTGCCGTAGAGCGTCATCGGCGCGCCCGGGTAGGCGAGGCCGTAGCCGTTGTTCGTCGTCCCGAAATAGCCGCCGCTGCTGAGGTAGAGGTATGAGTTGTATTTGTTGTCGGTGGCGTTAAGCACCGCCAGCGAAAGCTTGATGTCGCGCTCCTTGCTGAACACGGTGATCGGCACGGTCGCATTGACGCCGACATTCAGCGTGCCATAGCCGGCCAGTTGCTGGTTGCTCGGCGCACCGGTGACGTTGTTGAAGATGTACTGGGAGCCGGTGTACTGGAACAGCGCCCAGGGATCGACGACGATGCCATCCGCCAGGAATTTGTAGTCCGCGCCGACGTTCAGCGTCGCCGTCGGCGTGTACGGGACATGGCTGCCGTTGTAGGAAGTGGGGCTGGACAGCGGCCCGTTGAAGTAGCTGGAATAGATCGCATTGACGATGCTGGCGTTGACGAAGGTGTGCAGCGCCAGCAGCGGATTGTCGTCGGCGAAGACGTTGATGCCCTGATAGTAGGACGAGCCGAACGCGGTCAGCGCGCTGCCGTTCGCCAGCGCCGTGTCGATCGTCTGGCGCATGTAGCGCAGATAGAAATAGTTGGCACCGACATCGAACTTGTTGAGCAGCAGGTCGGGCTGATCGGTATAGACCTTGAACCCGACCTGGTATTCGGCGGAATGCGCAAGCTCCGCATAGGACGAGGGAATCGCCTGGTAGAGTCCGCCGCCGCCGCCGACCTGCGGCGTCTTGTAGGCTTCCTCATAGCTCGCGTAGAGGTTGAGCCAGTCGAGCGGCGAGTAGTTCGCCTCGATCGACGGCTCGGGCGCGGTGAAGTTGCGGGATGCGCTGCCCGGCAACCCGTTGCCGAGCGCGCCCTGGTTGGTGCCGGTGGCGGCGGGGAAATTGACCGGCCCGAAATCGCCATAGCTGGTGTTGAAGCTGACGAAGCGGATACCGGGCGTGATGTGCAGGTTGCTGAGCGGGTGGATATCGTCCTGCGCATAGACGCCGGCGTCGGTCTGGTCCCAGATGCCGCTGCGGAACTTGGCGTTCGGCGCGATCTTGCTGCCGTCATAGGGCGGCGCCGGATTGTAGAACGCCTGGCTGGTGTTGTAGCGGCTCTCCTGCGCGAAGCCGCCGACGTCGAAGCTGTTGATCCACCAGTTCTTGGTCAGCGAAAGCTTGTCGCCGAACCAGTAGGAATAGGGATTGTTCCATTCATCGACATTCGCCGCACCCTGCGGGAAGGCGTCGTTCTGGCGGGAATGCAGCCGATCCTCCCGCACGTAGTAGGCGAGGTTGTGCAGCCCGGTGGTGTCGTCGATCGCGTAATTGGCGTGGCTGTAGACCGTCCAGAGCTGGTTGACGTCGAACTTCTCGTAATTGTCGTAAGGGACGGACGAATAGAACCCGGTGGTCTTCTGGCTGTAGAGCGGACCCGAGTTCACGGCACCGGAGGGGGAGATGCCGTTCATGGTGATCTGAGAATTCGGCGAGGTCGGGATCACCTGGGGCCGGTAGCCGGCCGAGCGGGCGAAATAGGCGCCGAGGCTCACGTCGCCACGGTCGAACGTCTTCACCGTTTTCGCGTACAGAGCATAGTCATTGTACGGATTGTTGAAGCCGTCGGGACTGACGCGGTAGCTTTCGCCTGTGCCGAAGCTGCCGGCGAACGTGGTCGCCCAGCCGTTGTGTTCGCCGCTGTTCAGCGACATATCGAGAATCTGCTCGTTGTAGCTGCCATAGGTCAGGTTGACATTGGCATTGGCGGTCTTGGTCGGTTGCAGCGGGGTGAACTCGATGCTGCCGCCGATATTGTCGTACCAGCGATCGGCGGCGTTGCCGGGACCGTAATTGACCTGCTGCGCCTGGAACATGGCGAGACTCGGCAGCGACGCGGAGGCCCACAACCCGGTCGCCGGATCGACGATCGGCACGCCGTCGAGCGTGATCATCAGCGAGGCGCCGCCGGTATAGCCGCCATAGCCGCCCCAGCCCTGCCCGATGCCGTCGATGGCGACGGTATATTTGGTGGCGCCGGTGCTGCCGTAGCCGTTCACGTAGGCGCCGGGTGCCAGGGAAATGGCCTGCGCGGCGCCGGCCGCCGGCCCCACTGTCTGCATCTGCGCCGGATCGGTGACGCGGATGGTGTCGGGCGACTGGAATACCTGCTGCGGCGTCGGTACCGGCGTGCCGACCGTGGACCCGCCTTCCGCCCCGCCGCCGGCCGCACTGACCTCCCCGGCATTCACCGCCTCGCCCGCCGACTGCGCGAGTGCCGCCGGCGCGACGCCAGCCATCAGCAGCGTGAGTACAGCAACCCGCCTGACCGGAATCGCTCCCAGATCCATCGCCACCTCCTTGCAGATGAACGCTGCCTGTGCGCAGCGCACGGGAGCAATGACGGGGACGGGAGCGACTGCCTAGACCACTTTCGCTGCACTGCAAAAGAATCTGTAAGTTTTGTCAATTTCATTGTTCTGAGATAATTCTGACATACTGGCGTCGCAGTCAGGAAGATGCTGTCACGCTCAGTCATGTTACAGGACGATGACGTTTCTGCTCGCCTTGCGCCCTGGAAAATGCGGTATCGTGCCGCCCTGCGCGGGCCGCCCGCGTTGCCGTGGTGGCGTTCGACGGGGCGGCATGGCAGGTTCCGACGCATGAGCGAGGTGGTTCCCGAGAGCACGGTGGCGCATCGCCGCGCGGCTGCGTTGCGCGGCCGGCCGCGTGCGTCCGACTCCGTCCGTGTCAGCCGGGATGCGCCGGCGGCGGTGACGGAGCATCCGCCGCACGCCGCCGCGCCGGCGATTGCCGCGGACGATCCGCAGCGCTTCATCAACCGCGAACTGTCCTGGCTCGACTTCAACCACCGCGTGGTCGAGGAGGCCGAGAACACCGCCCATCCGCTGCTGGAGCGGCTGCGCTTCCTGTCGATCAGCGCCAGCAATCTCGACGAGTTCTATTCCGTGCGGGTCGCCGGGCTGGTCGGCCAGGCGAAGGCCGGCGTCAGCACCCCCGCACCCGACGGCCGCACCCCCGCGCAGCAACTGGCCGAGGTGGAGGCGCGGGCGCGCCTGCTGCTCGGCGAGCAGCAGCGGGTGTGGCGGGAATTGCGGACGCTGCTGGCCGGTGCCGGCATCGCGGTGGCCGATCCCGCCGCGCTGTCGGCGCCCGAGCGCGCCTGGCTCGATGCGTGGTTCATGGAGCGGGTGTTTCCCGTGCTGACGCCGCTCGCCATCGATCCGGCGCACCCGTTCCCGTTCATCCCCAACATGGGGCTGGTGCTGGCGCTGCGGCTGCACCGGGAGGAAGACGGGCACGTCATGCGCGCGCTGATCCCGCTGCCGGCGCAGGCGGAGCGCTTCATCCGCCTGCCGGCCGGCGGCGATGGCGCGGCCAGCATCCGATTCGTGCTGCTGGAACATCTGGTCGGCCTGTTTCTTGACCGGCTGTTCCCCGGCTTTCACCTGCTCGGCCAGGGCCTGTTCCGCCTGATCCGCGACACCGACGTGGAATTCGAGGAGGAGGCGGAAGACCTCGTCCGCTCATACGAAACCGCGCTGAAGCGCCGCCGCCGCGGGGTCGCCATCCACCTGACGGTCAATGCCGGCATGCCGCAGGACCTTCAGGACCTCGTCGCCGACGAGCTGGAGGCGACGGCGCAGGCGGTGTTCGTGCTGGACGGGCTGCTGGGCCTTGCCGATCTCAACCGGCTGATCGTGGATGACCGGCCGGACCTGCTGTTCGCGCCGTACACGCCGCGCTTCCCTGAGCGCATCCGCGATTTCGGCGGCGATTGCTTCGCCGCCATCCGCGCCAAGGACATCATCGTCCACCATCCGTTCGAGAGTTTCGACGTGGTGGTGCAGTTCCTGCGGCAGGCGGCGCAGGACCCGAACGTCGTCGCGGTGAAGCAGACGCTGTATCGCACCAGCCGCGACAGCCCGATCGTCAAGGCGCTGATCGAGGCGGCGGAGGCCGGCAAATCCGTCACCGCGATGGTCGAACTGCGTGCCCGCTTCGACGAGGAAGCGAATATCCGCCTCGCCCGCACGCTGGAAGCCGCCGGTGTGCAGGTGGTGTACGGCTTCACCGAGCTGAAGACGCACGCCAAGCTTTCGTTCGTGGTGCGCCGCGAAGGGGCCGGCCTGCGCGCCTACGCGCATTTCGGCACCGGCAACTACCATCCGATCACCGCGCGCATCTATACCGACCTCAGCTTCTTCACCACCGAACCGGAACTGACGCGCGATGCCGCGCGGCTGTTCAACTACATGACCGGCTATGCGCGCCCGGAACGGATGGAGGCGCTGGCGTTCAGCCCGCTGACCACGCGCAGCACGCTCGACGAGTTGATCGCGCGCGAGATCGCCTTCGCTCAGGATGGCAAGCCGGCCGGCATCTGGATCAAGCTGAATGCGCTGGTGGATGAGCGGCTGATCGACCATCTGTACGCCGCGTCGCGGGCGGGCGTGAAGGTGATGGCGGTGGTGCGCGGCATCTGCTGCCTGCGGCCGGGCGTGCCGGGACTGTCGGACAACATCCGGGTGAAGTCGATCGTGGGGCGCTTCCTGGAACACAGCCGCATCTGCGCGTTCGGCAACGGCCACAAGCTGCCCAGCCGCCATGCCAGCGTGTTCATCAGCTCCGCCGACTGGATGGCGCGCAACATGGAATGGCGGGTGGAAACGCTGGTGCCGATCCACAACCCGACCGTGCATGCGCAGGTGCTCGATCAGATCATGGTGGTGAACCTGAAGGACAGCATGCAGTCCTGGGAGCTGCACGCCGATGGCGGCTGGCGCCGCGTCGCCCCCGGTGCCGGCAAGGCGCGCGTCTCGGCGCACGACTACTTCATGACCAACCCCTCGCTCTCGGGCCGCGGCTCGGCGCTGCACGGCCCGCTGGTGCCGGGCGGGCTGCCGCATTCGCGCCGCCCCGACCGGCTGTCGCAGGACTGATCATGCCGCCCACTTCGCGCTCCGCCGTGGTCGATCTCGGCAGCAATTCCGTCCGCCTCGTGGTGTTCGAGGGGTGCGGCCGCAACCCGGTCGCCATCTTCAACGAGAAGGCGGTGCTGCGGCTCGGCCGCGGCTTGCAGGATACCGGCCTGCTCAACCCGGAGGCGATGGAGCAGGCGGTGACGGTGATGAACCGATACCACACCATCGCCCGCGCCATGCGCGCCGACCCGTTCGAGGTGCTGGGCACCGCCGCGGTGCGCGACGCCGCCAACGGGCCGCTGTTCGTCGCGGCGCTGCAACAGCGCATGCCGGGCGTGCCGATCCGCATCCTGTCCGGCGAGGACGAGGCGGAATACTCGGCGAGCGGCGTGCTCTGCGGCATCCCGGACGCGGACGGCGTGCTGGCCGATATCGGCGGCGGCTCGGTGGAGGTGGTGCGGCTGGCGGCCGGCACGCGGCGGGAGGCGCGGACGCTGAAGCTCGGCGTGATCCGCCTTGCCGAGCGGGCCGGCGGCGACGTGGCGCGGGCGCGCGCGATCGTCGAGGCGGAACTGGCCGAGGTGCCCTGGCTCGCCGAGGGCAGCGGCGGCGATCTCTACGTGGTCGGC
>JAKAZX010000183.1 GCA_021826485.1 Pseudomonadota bacterium
CGTACATGGAGATCGTGGACACGCGGTCCGCGATCAATTACGGCGCAACCAACACCTGCGGCGACTACTACACGTGGTCGTTCAACGGCGGTGCGGGCGTCGAGCCGGCCAATACCTGCTTTGGCGGATCGCCGATCAGCGGCACGCAGCCGCTGAGCCAGACGCTGACCTTCACGGTGACGCCCAGCGGTTCGTTCTCGCCGATCAATGATTATTTCGTCCAGGGCACCACCGTGGTCGGCGAGTTCCAACTGACCTACACGGGCAGCGAATCCTCGGGGTCGTATATCGACTTCATCGGCCAGGGCCTCAGCCCGACGATCCCGGGCGGCGCGACCGAGATCAACGTTCCGGTCGGCGGCGTCACCGTCAATTTCGGCGACGGGCCGGGTTACAGCTTCGAGGGCCAGGTCACCGTCGATCGCGCGGCTCCGGTGCCGGAGCCGATGACCCTGTCGATCCTGGCAGGCGGGCTGGTCATGCTGGGGGCAGCCCGGCGCCGCGCCGGTTAGTGGACTATCGGCCGGCCATCCGATCGTCGCGGAGGGCCGGCCGACCCCCGCCTTGACTCCCACCCCCATCCGACCACCTATGGCGCTCGACGGTCGCGTTCCGTGCCCGTCCCGGGGGATGGCGGTCGCCCGTCCTCACCCGGTCATCGATCCATCCGGCCTGCGCCCACGGCGCGGGCAAGCCGTGCTTTGAAACAGGCGCGCATACCCAGCCTCCGTGGCCTTGCGGCCCGGACCGCTCCAACAGGAACCACCCCACCACATGGCCTCCGCCGCCGTTGCCCAGCATCACGCCGCCGCCCGCCCCGCCTCCGAAGATTTCGCCGCCCTGCTCGACCAGACGCTGGGCCGCGATTCCGGCTTCGAAGGCTCGGTCGTCACCGGGCGCATCGTCCGCCTCACCGACGAATTCGCCATCGTCGATGTCGGCCTGAAGAGCGAGGGGCGCGTCGCCCTCAAGGAATTCGCCCCGCCCGGCAGCACGCCGGAAATCCGCCCGGGCGACCATGTCGAGCTCTATGTCGAGCGCTACGAGGACCGGGACGGCTCGATCGTGCTGTCGCGCGAGAAGGCGCGGCGCGAGGAAGCCTGGACCAATCTGGAAAAGGCGTTCGAGACGCAGCAGCGCGTGCAGGGCAGCATCTATGGCCGCGTCAAGGGCGGCTTCACCGTCGATCTCGGCGGCGCCGTCGCCTTCCTGCCCGGCAGCCAGGTGGACATCCGCCCGGTGCGCGATGTCGGCCCGCTGATGGGCACGCCGCAGCCATTCCAGATCCTCAAGATGGACCGCGCCCGCGGCAACATCGTCGTGTCCCGCCGCGCGGTGCTGGAGGAGACGCGCGCCGAGCAGCGCAGCGAGCTGATCCAGGGCCTCAAGGAAGGCATGATCCTCGACGGCGTGGTGAAGAACATCACCGATTACGGCGCCTTCGTCGATCTCGGCGGCGTCGATGGCCTGCTGCACGTGACCGACATCGCCTGGCGGCGCATCAACCACCCGTCGGAGGCGCTGCAGATCGGCCAGCAGGTCAAGGTGCAGGTGATCCGCTTCAACCCGGAAACCCAGCGCATCAGCCTCGGCATGAAGCAGCTCGAGGCGGATCCGTGGGAAGGGGTGGCGGCGAAGTATCCGCCGGGCGCCAAATACACCGGCCGCGTCACCAACATCACCGACTACGGCGCCTTCGTGGAGCTGGAGCCGGGGGTGGAGGGTCTCGTCCACGTCTCCGAGATGTCGTGGACCAAGAAGAACGTGCATCCCGGCAAGATCGTCGCGACCAGCCAGGAGGTCGAGGTGATGGTGCTGGATGTGGACGCCGCCAAGCGCCGCATCTCGCTCGGCCTGAAGCAGGTGCAGCGCAACCCGTGGGAGCAGTTCCTCGACGAGCATCCGATCGGCTCGGTGGTGGAAGGCGAAATCCGCAACATCACCGAATTCGGCCTGTTCGTCGGCCTGTCGGTCGATATCGACGGCATGGTCCACATGTCCGACCTGTCGTGGGACGAGCCGGGCGAACTGGCCATGACGAAATACGAGAAGGGCCAGCACGTCCGCGCCAAGGTGCTCGACGTGGACGTGGAGAAGGAGCGGATCAGCCTGGGCGTCAAGCAGCTCCACGACGATCCGGCCGCCAACGTGCTGGATCGCGTCCACAAGGGCCAGATCGTCACCTGCGTCGTCACCGCGGTGCAGAACAACGGCATCGAGGTGAAGGTGGACGACGTGCTGTCCGGCTTCATCCGCCGCGCCGAACTGGCCCGCGACAAGTCCGACCAGCGGCCGGACCGCTTCGCGGTGGGCGAGAAGGTGGACGCGAAGATCATCGCGGTCGATCGCGCCGCCCGCAAACTGTCGCTCACCATCAAGGGCAAGGAGATGGAGGAGGACAAGCAGGCGATCGCGGAATTCGGCACCTCCGACAGCGGCGCCTCGCTCGGCGACATCCTGGGCGCGGCGATCCGCCGCCGCAACGCCCAGGCTCAGCAGGAGCCATGATGCGCCGTCGCGCCGCATGAGCCTGGAGACGGACCTGCTGCTGGACAGGCGGCGCCTCAAGCGCCGCCTGTCGCTTTGGCGGGCGGTGGCGGTGCTGGCCGTGCTGCTGGCGGCGCTGGCCGCCGTCGGCCGGTTCGGCGGGTTCGAGCGGGCGCACATCGCCCGGCTGACCGTCAGCGGCCTGATCACCGACGACCGCGCGCTGGCGGACCGGGTGCGCAAGCTGGCCGACGACTCCCGCGTCCGGGCGCTGCTGGTGGAAATCGACAGCCCCGGCGGCAGCGTCGCCGGCGGAGAGGAACTGCACGACGCGATCGCCGCGGTGGCGGCGAAGAAGCCGGTCGCCGCGGTGATGCAGGGGCTGGCCGCCTCGGCCGGGTACATGATCGCCGTGCCGGCGGAACGCATCTTCGCCCGCGGCACCACGCTGACCGGCTCGATCGGCGTGCTGCTGGAAAGCGGCGAGGTCTCAGGCCTGCTGTCGCGCATCGGCGTCAGCGCGGAAACCATCGTCTCCGGCCCGCTCAAGGACCAGCCGAGCCTGACGCATCCCTTGTCCGCGCAGGGGCGGCAGGTGCTGCAGGACATCGTCATGGACATCTACGGCCAGTTCGTCGGGATGGTGGCCGCCGGGCGACACATGGACCCGGCGCGGGTGCGCGAACTCGGCGATGGCCGGGCCTATACCGGGCGGCAGGCACTCGGCCTCGGGCTGATCGATGCGATCGGCGGCGAGGCGGAGGCGCGGGACTGGCTGGCCGCCGCCCATCACATCCCGCGCAGCACCCCGGTCGAGGGGATGGAGCGGACCACGCTGGCCGAACGGGCGCTGGGCGCAAGCCTCGGCCCGCTCTGGCAGGCGACCATGAAAACGCTTGCTTCCCAAGCACTTAGGCTTGACGGCGCCTGGGCCATCTGGCAGCCTGGACTCTGGGCCGACGAGGGGGCGGGCACGCGATGACACGCTCGGAACTGATCGCCGAACTGTCCAGCGCCAATCCGCACCTGCTCGGGCGGGATGTGGAGGTGATCGTGGCGACCATCTTCAACGAGATCACCGCGGCCCTGGCGCGGGGGGAGCGGGTGGAGCTGCGCGGCTTCGGCGCCTTCACCGTCAAGCGGCGGGATGCGCGCACCGGCCGCAACCCGCGCACCGGCGCCGCCGTCGCGGTGGACGAGAAGGCCGTGCCGTTCTTCAAGGCCGGCAAGGAATTGCGGGAACGGGTCAATCTCGGCAAGCCCGCCCGCCCCGCCACCGCCGCAAAGGTCCCTGCCTGAGCCATGTTGCGCATCCTGCTCGCGGCCCCGCTGCTGCTGATCCTCGTGCTGTTCGCGCTCTCCAATCCGGCACCGGCGGAATTCCGGCTGTGGCCGACCGATTTCGCGGTGGCGCTGCCGCTGTCGCTGGCGGTGCTGGGCGCCATGGCGGTCGCATTCCTCGCAGGCGCCCTGGTGCTGTGGCTGAGCGTGCTGGCGGCACGGCGGCGCGCGCGGCGGGCGGAACGGTCGGTGCAGTTGCTGGAGGCGCAGGTCGCCGAGCTGAAGGCGCGCCAGTCACCCGCCGGCCCCGGCCCGCTGGTGCCGAGCCACTAGCCGCACCCGCATGAGCGGCCGGCCCTGCGGCCTGATCGCCGCGCTGGACACGCCGGAGGTTGCCGCCGCGCAGCGCC
This sequence comes from Pseudomonadota bacterium, assembly GCA_021826485.1. GTDB lineage: Bacteria > Pseudomonadota > Alphaproteobacteria > Acetobacterales > Acetobacteraceae > JAFKFJ01. Next base: position 4,179 of record JAKAZX010000183.1, read on the forward strand.
TCTCGGCGGCGGTCCGGCCGTCCTGCGGACTGGTCAAGCTCGGGCTGGAGTTCTTCGCCGCCAACGGGCCGGCCGGGCTGCGTGCGCTCGGCGACGTGCCGGTGTTCCTCGACCTCAAGCTGCACGACATCCCGAACACGGTGGCCGGCGCCATCCGTGCCCTGCTGCCGCTGCGTCCGCGCATGGTGACGCTGCACGCCGGCGGGGGGGCCGCGATGCTGCGCGCCGCGCGTGAGGCCGCCGAGGCGGCCGGTGAGTCGCGCCCCCGCCTGCTGGCGGTGACGGTGCTGACCAGCCTGGACGATGCGGCCTTGCGCGCGACCGGCATCGCCGACCCGCCGGCAGCCCAGGTGCTGCGGCTCGCGCGACTGGCGATGGACGCGGGGGCCGACGGCCTGGTCTGCGCGCCGCCGGAAGTGGCGATGCTGCGCGCCGCACTCGGCCCCTTGCCGCTGCTGGTGGCGCCCGGCATCCGCCCGGCGGGCAGCGCCGCCGGCGATCAGGCCCGCATCGCGACGCCGCGGGCCGCCGCCGCAGCGGGCGCGGACTGGCTGGTGGTCGGCCGGCCGATCACCGAGGCCGCCGACCCGCGCGCCGCCGCCGCCGCGATCCGTGCGGAGATCGGCGGATGACCGCCGTGAAGATCTGCGGCATCGCCTCCGCCGAGGGGTTCGACGCGGCGGTGGCGGCCGGGGCGGACTGGCTCGGCTTCGTGTTCTTCCCCGCCTCGCCCCGCGCCGTCACGCCGGCGCAGGCGGCGGCGCTGTCGGCGCGCCATGCCGGCGGGCCGCGGCGGGTCGGGCTGTTCGTGGAACCGGACGACGCCGCCATCGCCGCGGCACTGGCCGAAGTGCCGCTCGATATCCTGCAACTCTATGCGCCGCCCGATCGGGCGGCGGCGGCGCGGGCACGCTTCGGCATCCCGGTCTGGCACGCCGTGGGCGTCGCCGCGCGCGCCGACCTGCCGGACCGGGCCGCGGGCATCGACGGGCTGGTGATCGAGCCGAAGCCGCCCGCCGGCGCCACCCGTCCCGGCGGCAATGCGATCGTGCTCGACTGGACGCTGACCGCCGGCTGGCGCGCGCCGGCGCCGTGGCTGCTGGCCGGCGGGCTGACGGTCGCGAACGTCGCTTCCGCCATCGCCGCCTCCGGCGCGCCGGCGGTGGATGTGTCGTCCGGGGTGGAGCGGTCGCGCGGCGTCAAGGACGCGGCAATGATCGCCGCGTTCGTCGCGGCGGCTAAAGCGCCCGCTCCCAGTTCTGCCCGACCAGATCGTGGCCGAAGCTGTGGTGCCGCTCCTCCGCCGTCAGGGTGAAGCCGGCTGCCTGATAGATGCGGCGGGCGGAGGTCAGCACGTCGTTGGTCCACAGCATGATCCGGCCATATCCGGCCTCCCGCGCGAAGCACAGGCACTCCTCCACCAGTCGCGCGCCGATGCCGAGGCCGCGCGCCGCCGCGTCGACATACAGCAGGCGAAGCTGCGCCATGGTGTCGGTCTTGCGCACCAGGAACACCGATCCCACCACCTCCCCGTCGCGCTCGGCGACCCAGCAGCGTTCCCGCGCCGCATCGAACTGCTCGACGAAGCGGGAGACGATGCCGGCGACCAGCGCCTCGAAGCCGGCATCCCAGCCATATTCGCGCGCATACAGCACCGCCTGGCGATGCACGATCCAGCCGAGATCGCCGACGCGCGGTGCGCGCAGCAGCCAGGGCCGGGCCGGCACCTGCGGGGCGACGCCGAGCAGTGCCGCCGCCGCCTCCAGCGCCGCGGCCAGCCGGCGCTGCGCGGGCGGTGGCAGCGGCCCGATCAGTGCCGCCAACTGGTCGCGCGAGCCCGCGTCGAGCGCGGCGAAGGCCGCCCGCCCGGCATCCGACAGCGACAGCAGCGTGGCGCGGGCATCGGTGCCCGACCGTTGCCGCAGGATCAGCCCGCGCCGGTCGAAGCCACGCAGGATGCGGCTGAGATAGGCCGCATCCAGATCAAGCTCCGCCGCCAGCGCGGCGGCGGTCGCGGTGCCCCGGCTGCCGAGTTCGTACACCACCCGCGCCTCGGCCAGCGAGAACGGGCTGTCCAGCAGCAGCGGGTGCAGCAGGCCGATGCGCCGCGTGTAGAAGCGGCTGAACCGGCGGATTGCCTCGATGGTTTCGGGATCGGCGGACATGATGGTGGACAGCGTCCAGCAGATACTGGACGCTGTCAATTATCATCCGCGCAGCCCGGCGAAGAAATCCCGCAGCAGCGCCGCCGCCTCCCGCTCGCGCACGCCGCCGACGATCTCGGGACGGTGCAGGAAGGGGGCGGTGGCGAACACGCGCGGCCCATGCTCCACCCCGCCCCCCTTTGGGTCATAGGCGCCGAACACCAGCCGGCGGATGCGGAACAGGCCGGCGGCGGCGGCGCACATCGGGCAGGGTTCCAGCGTCACCACCAGATCGCAGCCGGGCAGGCGCGGCGCGCCCAGGCGGCTTGCGGCGTCGCGCAGCGCCAGCAGCTCGGCATGGGCGGCGGCGTCGCAATCGCCCTCCGTCCGGTTGCCGGCGGCGGCCAGCACGGTTCCGTCCGGCGCCAGCACGACCGCACCGACGGGCACCTCGCCCCGCGCGGCGGCGGCCCGGGCCTCGGTGAGGGCGCGGTCCATCGCATCCATCCCCGCTTCTTGCCGCCGGATGCGGCGCGGCGCTAGCAACACGCGATGAACGCTGCAAAACGCCCGCTGATCGGCGTCACCCTGGATGCCGAGCAGCCTGGCGGCTACTCGAAATATCCCTGGTATGCGCTGCGCACCAACTATGCCGCGGCGCTGGCCGCGTGCGGCGGCCTGCCGGTCGGCTTGCCGCATCTGCCGGCGCTGGCCGCCGACCTGCTCGACCGCATCGATGCGCTGGTGGTGACCGGCGGGGCGTTCGACATCGACCCGGCGCTGTACGGCGATGCCGGGCGGCACGAGACGGTGACGCTGAAGGAAGGGCGGACGGCGGCGGAACTGGCGCTGCTGCGCGGGGCACTGGCGCGCGGCCTGCCGGTGCTGGGCATCTGCGGGGGGGAGCAGTTGCTGGCCGCCGCCCTCGGCGGCACGCTGATCCAGCACATCCCGGATGCGGTGCCCGGCGCGCTGCCCCATGAGCAGCCGAACCCGCGGCACCAGCCCGGCCACCGCATCACGCTGGTCCCCGGCACGCTGCTGGCCCGCATCGTGGGGGCGGCGGAGATGGAAGTGAACTCCGCCCACCATCAGGCGGTGCGCGCGGCGGGGCCGGACGCCGTGGTCAACGCGCGGGCGCCGGACGGGGTGATCGAGGGGATCGAGTCCACCCGCCACCGCTTCGCGCTCGGCGTGCAGTGGCATCCGGAATTCCTGATCGACCCCGGCGACCGCCGCATCCTGGCCGCCCTGACCGCCGCCGCATCCGCATGAGCGCGGGCGAGCGGATCGCGAAATTCCTCGCCCATGCCGGGGTCGCCAGCCGCCGCGACGCCGAGCGGATGGTGGCCGAGGGGCGGGTGAAGCTGAACAACGCGCCGGTCGCGCACCCGGCGACGCTGGTGGCGGAGGGCGAT
>JAKAZX010000184.1 GCA_021826485.1 Pseudomonadota bacterium
CGCGGTGCTGGAGGATGCCGGCGGCGTCGCGGTCGCCGGCTACCGCGCGCCGACCTTTTCGCTCGGCGCCCGCACGCCCTGGGCGCATGCGGTGCTGGCGGAGGCGGGATACCGCTATTCCTCCAGCGTCTACCCTGTGCGCCACGATCTCTATGGCAGTCCGGACGCGCCGCGGGCGCCGTACCGAACGGCCGCCGGGGCGCTGTGGGAAATCCCGATGACGACGATGCGGGCACTCGGCCGCAACTGGCCGGCGGCGGGCGGCGGCTGGTTCCGGCTGCTGCCCTATCCGGCGTTCCGCATGGCGGTGCGTCGCGCCCTGGCGGCGGAGCGGCGGCCGGCGGTGTTCTACACCCATCCGTGGGAGATCGACCCCGGCCAGCCGCGCGTGCCCGGGGCCTCTGCGCGCGCGCGGTTCCGCCACTACACGGGGCTTGCCGCAACCGAGCGGCGGATCGCGCATCTGCTGCGGGACTTCGCCTGGGACCGCATGGACCGCGCCTTCGCCGACGTGCTGGCGGGCTGATCCGCGCCCCGGTCAGGGCGGCGCCAGCCGGCCCTGCACGCTGCGCCCGATGATCGGCAGGTCGAGCGTGATGGTCGCCGCGCCGGCCACCGGGGCGTGCTGGTTCTCATAGATGCGCAGCTCGTGGTCCGGCACCGGCAGGTTGGCGACGATGGGGATGCGCGCCACCTCGCGGAACTGCGGCGAGCGCAGCACCGCCTGCAACCGCGCCATCTCCGTCAGGTCGGTCCAGAAATCCGGCTGTGCGACGACATAGCGCACGCCCAGCCGGTCCAGCAGGTCGGCGATCTGCGCCTCGTCGAGGTTGCGCTGGGTGACGCCGAGCGAGCGCCGCACCGCGATCGCCAGCAGCAGCTTGTCGGCGCGCAGCGTCGTGATGTCGTGGCGCGGCATGGTGCGCAGGTCGAACACGAAGGCGCCGTCGCGCTTGCCGGAGAATACCACGACCGAATCGGGCGGCACGGTGCGGGCGATCCAGGCCGCGGCCTCGCGGTAGCCGCTGACCGTGGGTACCGGCACGGCGCGCGCCGTGTGCCAGGCGGTGGCGGCGGCCAGCAGCACGCCCCCGGCGGCGGCGGCGCGCGCCGGCAGCAGGCGCGCCAGCGCCAGCCCCGCCGCCAGCAGCAGCGGCGGCAGGATCAGCGTGCTGTGCCGTGCCTCCTTCAGCGCGATGGCCGAGAAGAACAGGTAGCCGATGCCGAGCCAGCCGAGCAGCAGCACGGCATCGGCACGGTCCAACCGCGGCGCCGCGGCGCGGTGCAGCAGCAGCGCCGGCAGCAGCAGCAGCGCGGCGACCACCAGTGGCCAGCCGATCTGCCCGGGCACCTGCCGCGCATACCACAGCCAGCCGGCCAGGCTGTCGCGCGGCACCGCGGCATCCGCGATGCCCTGCACGGACTGCATGTTGGCGGCGCCGAACTTCAGCGTCATCGCCACCAGCGGCAGCAGCCCGAGCACGAACAGCAAGGCGGCGATCCAGGCATGGCGGTCCCGCCACAGCGCGCCGCCGCGCCCGGCCAGCAGCATCAGCGCCGCCACCAGGGCCAGGAACACGGTGGTCAGCTTGGTCCAGACCGCGCACAGCAGCAGGAAGCTGCCGAGATAGAGCAGCCACGGCCGCCCGGTCGCGGCATGGCGGCGCAGCAGCAGCATCGCCCAGGCGGCGAAGGCGAGGGTGGGGATTTCCAGCATCACCTGCCGGCCCCACAGCGCGATGCCCGGCGCGGCCAGCACGAAGATGCCGACACAGGCTGCCAGCACCGGGCCGAGCCAGCGCCGCGCCAGCAGATACACCGCGATCGCCAGCGCCCAGTCGTGCAGCAGCACCACTGCCAGCGCGGTCGCCTCGCTAACCCCGAACAGCGCGTAGAACGGCGCCAGGATCACGTAGAACAGCGGCGGGTAGAACAGGATGGTCAGCGCCGGGTAGCGCACATAGTACTGCGCCGCGAACCCCATCGGGTCGTGCCAGGGATGGGCGGCGATGAAATCCTTGATGAAGGCGCCGTTCAGCGCGTGGCGCGGCGCATCGCTCCACCAGAACTGCCCGTCGCGCGGCGCCGAGAGGAACAGCGCCAGCGTGCCGAGCAGCAGCAGTGCGGCGACGACCACGACCTCCGCCCGGCCCGGCGCAGCGGCAGCCGGCGGCGGAACGGTCGGGTCGGGCAACGGCATGGCGGTCTCCACCGGGCGGAATGCCGGCGGCTGGCTGCCTAGAGGCTCGTTGCGAAAACGTCAAGGATACGGCGTCAGGAACGGGTTGCGAATGACTTTGCCACTGTTCTAAGAACGCCCTGCCGCCGGGCAGGAGGACGAAGTGGCCGAGGCGATCGCGGAGCCGCCGGACTCGCTGCCCGACACAGTGTCAGCCGCGGCCGACGGCACGGCGCCGGTGTTGTGCGTCGATCTGGACGGCACGCTGGTGCGCACCGACACGCTGGCCGAGGCGGCGCTGGGCGTCGTGCTGGCCGATCCGCGCGTGCTGCTGCGCCTCCCGTCCTGGCTCGCCGCCGGCCGCGCCCGGCTGAAGGCCGAGATTGCGGCGCGCTGGCAGTTCGACCCGGCGCTGCTGCCCTATGACCCGGACGTGCTGGCGTGGCTGCGCGCCGAACATGCCAGGGGCCGCCGCCTGGTGCTGGCGACCGCCGCCGACCGGCGCGTGGCCGAGGCGGTGGCGGCCCATCTGGGGCTGTTCGAAGCGGTGATCGCCTCCGACGGCGCCACCAATCTGCGCGGGCCGGCCAAGGCGGCGGCGCTGGTCGCGCGGTTCGGCGCGGGCGGCTTCGCCTATGCCGGCAACGCGCGGGAGGATCTGGCGGTCTGGCGGCAGGCGGGGCAGGCGGTGGTGGTGAACGCGCCTGCCGCGGTGCGGTCGGCCGCCCTCGCGCTGCATCCGCAGGCGCGCATGCTGGCGCCGCCGCGCCCGGTCGGGCTGGCGCTGCTGCGGGCGCTGCGGCCATACCAATGGGTCAAGAACGCGCTTTGCCTGATCCCGCCGCTGGCCGCCGGCGATCTGCACAACCCGCACGTCTGGGCGGCGACGGTCGCGGTCGCGGTGGCGTTCTGCATGGTCGCATCCGGCGTCTATCTGCTCAACGACCTCGCCGACCTGCCGGCGGACCGCGCCTCGGCGCGCAAGCGCCGCCGGCCGTTCGCGGCCGGCGACCTGCCGGCGCTGGCCGGGATCGTTGCCGCCCCGCTGCTGCTGGCGGCCGGCGCCGCGCTTGGCTGGCGCAGCGGCGCGTGGCCGGCGCTGCTGGTCTATCTGCTGCTGTCGGCCGGCTACAATCTGCGGCTCAAGGAACAGCCGCTGATCGACGTGTTCGTGCTCGCAGCCCTCTATACCGTGCGCCTGTTCGGCGGCGGGGAGGCGAGCGGGCATGCGGTGTCGCTGTGGCTGCTCGGCTTCTCGTCCTTCCTGTTCCTCGGGCTGGCGCTGATCAAGCGGGTGTCGGAGTTGCAGCGCATGCTGGCGGCCGGCAAGCGGCGGGTGGCGCGCCGCGGCTATCAGGCGGAGGACCTGGGCATGCTGCAGATGTTCGGCTCCGCCAGTGCGTTTGCGTCCGCCATCGTGCTGTCGCTCTATGTGCAGAGCGAGCTGCCGCGGCACATCTACGGCCATCCGGCGATGCTGTGGGCCAGCATCCCGCTGCTGCTGTTCTGGCAGTGCCGGCTGTGGCTCTCCACGGTGCGCGGCTACATGCACGACGACCCGATCATCTACGCCGCGCGGGACTGGGTGTCCTGGCTGGTGGCGGCGGCGCTGGCGGTGGCGGTCGGCCTCGCCTGGCTGCCGGCCGGCGGCTGAGCGCGACGATGCCGATCGGCGCCCTGATCGCATTTTCCGTCACCTGTTCGGCGCTGGCCCAGGTGGCGCTGCGCTACGGCATGCGCGGCGCCGCCATGCAGGCGGCGATGGGGCTGGGGGCGCTGGCCACCATCCGCGCAGTGCTGCTGAGCCTGCCGGTGGTCGGCGGGCTGACCCTGTATGCGGTCAGCGCCGCGTCCTGGCTGTTCGTGCTGGCGCGGCTGGAGGTTTCGGTCGCCTATGCCTTCGTCGCCCTCGGCTTCCTGCTGACCATGGCGTTCGGCTGCCTGCTGCTCGGCGAACCGTTCACCGCGCGCAAGCTGGTCGGCACCGTCGCGGTGGTGTTCGGCCTGTGGCTGGTCGCCGGGGCGCGCTGACCGCGGGCGCCATTGCGCAAGACAGAACGGCTCTGGTCCGTTACAAGGCCCTCCCATGATCGAACTGCGCGACGACTGGACCGATGCTGCCGCCTGGGACGCCTTCGTCGATGCGCACCCGGAGGCGCGGTACTGCCAGTTGTTCGGCTATGGCAGTGTCGTCGCCTGCTACGGCTACCGGCCGCGGCAGTTCGCCTTCCTGCGCAACGGCACGCTGGTCGGCGTGCTGCCGGCGGTCGAGGTGACCAGCCTGCTGTACGGCCGCCGGCTGGTCAGCCAGCCGTTTTCCGAATACGGCGGCGTGCTGTTCGATCCGGCGCTGGACGATGCCGAGCGGGACGCGGCGCTGCACCGCCTGCTGGAAACCTTGCGCCGCCGCGGGCGCACGCTGGAACTGCACGGCAATCACGGGCTGGCCGAGATGCCCGCCGACCTCGCCGCCGCCGACGAGGTCGGACACATTGCGGTGATGAAGCTAACCGCGGATACCGAGGCGATGTGGCGCGACACGGTGCGCTATTCGGTGCGCAAGGCGGTGCGGCAGGCGCAGGATTACGGCGTCACCGTCGCCTTCGACTGCACCGAGGATTTGCTGCGGCGGGACTTCTTCCCGCTCTATCTGAAATCCATGCAGCGGCTGGGCGTGCCGCCGCACAAGCCGGCCTATTATCTGCGTTCGTTGCAGGCGTTCGGGGCGCGCATGATCCTCGCCACCGCCCGGCAGAAGGACGGGGTGCCGATCGCCGGGCTGCTGGGCTTCGCCTGCGGCGGGCGGGTGAACATCATCAACACCGTGTCCGATCCGGCGTACTGGAACCTCAAGGCCAACGACCTGCTGCACTGGGAGATGATCCGCCGGGTCGCCGCGGCCGGACACGCCCGGTTCGATTTCGGCAGCGTGCGCTACGAGGGGCAGTCCACCTACAAGAAGAAATGGGGCACCGAGCTGGCGCCGCACCGCAACTACCTGCTCGCCGCGGGCGCGCGGGCGGAGCGGCGGGGGATGGTCCGCTCCTCCTCCTCGGCGATGCAGCGCATGAGCCGGCTGTGGTCGTCCTACATGCCGGGGCCGATCGGCCAGCGCCTCGGCCCGCTGATCCGCGGGCAGTTGGCGCGGTGAGCATGGCCGCCGCCGCGCCGGGGCATGACCTGCTGTTCCTCGCGCACCGGATTCCCTACCCGCCGGACAAGGGCGAGAAGATCCGCGCCTGGCACATGCTGTCGGCGCTGGCCCGCACGCACCGCATCCATCTCGGCTGCTTCATCGACGATCCGGACGACGCGGCGCATCTGCCGGTGCTGGCGTCCCACTGCGCCGATGTCGCGGCGATCCGCATCGACCGGCGGCGGCAGCGGCTGCGCGCGCTGGCGCGGCTACGCCCCGGCCGCTCGCTGACTGCCGGGTATTTCGCCGATCCGCGCCTTGCCGCCTGGGTGCGCGGCAAGCTGGCGCAGGGGATCGACCGCGCCTTCGTCTATTGTTCCTCGATGGCGCCGTACGTCATGGGCGTGCCGGGGCTGCACCGCGTGCTCGACATGGTGGACGTGGACAGCGCCAAATGGGCCGCCTATGCCGGGCGGACGCGGTTCCCCGCCCGGCTGATCTGGGCGCGGGAGGCGCGCACGCTGCTGGCGCTGGAACGGCGGGCCGCCGCCGATTTCGACCACACGCTGTTCGTGTCCGATGTCGAGCGTGCGGCCTTCGCCGCCCTGGCGCCGGAGGCGGCCGGGCGCTGCATCGCGCTCGACAACGGCGTCGATGCGCAGCGTTTCGCGCCGCTGCCGGTGCCGCCCTCGCCCTATCCGCCCGGCGGCCCGGTCGCGGTGTTCACCGGCACGATGGACTACCGCCCGAACGTGGACGCGGTCGGCTGGTTCGTGCGGGAGGTGCTGCCGCACCTGCGCGCGCGCCATCCCGGCCTGCGCTTCGCCATCGTCGGCGCCAGCCCCGCGCCGGCGGTGCAGCGGTTGGCCGCGCCGGGGCAGGTCATCGTCACCGGGCGGGTGGCGGATGTGCGGCCCTATCTTGCCCATGCCGCGGTCGCGGTGGCGCCGCTCGACATCGCGCGCGGCATCCAGAACAAGGTGCTGGAGGCGATGGCGATGGCGCGTCCCGTGGTCGCCACCGCCGCCGCCTTCGCCGGCCTGCATGCCGTGGCCGGGGCGGACCTGCTGGTCGCCGACGGGGCGGAGGCGTTTGGCGCCGCGGTCTCGGCGGTGCTGGACGGGCGGCATCCCGGTCTCGGCGCCGCCGGCCGGGCGGCGGTGCTGCGGCACCATGCCTGGTCCGCCACGCTCGCCCGCCTTCCGGAATTGCTGGACCCGGCCGGCGCCGCGCCGCTGCCGGAAATGCAGGAGATCGCATCATGAGCGCCGGGTCCCTCGCATCGCCGCTCGCCCCGCCGCTCGGCCGCCGCCTGCGGCCCGCATTGCCGGCGCTGCTGCTCGGGCTGCTCGCCTGGGGGCTGCTGTTCCGCGCCGAGATCGCCGCGGCGGTGCGGGTGTGGATCGAGAGCACCGCGTACAACCACGGCTTCCTGATCCTGCCGCTGGCGCTGTGGCTTGCCTGGGACCGCCGCGCCGGTCTGCGCGGCCTCGCGCCGGAGCCGACGCTGTGGCCGGTGCTGGCGGCGGTGCCCTGCGGGATCGCCTGGTTCCTGGCCGACCGGCTCGGCATCATGGAGGGGCGGCAGCTTGCCGCGATGGGACTGCTGGAGGTGCTGCTGGTCGCCTGGCTCGGCTGGCGGCTGGCCCGGGCGCTGGCGGCGCCGCTCGCCTATCTCGTGTTCCTGGTGCCGTTCGGCGCCTTCATCACCCCGGTACTGCAGGTCTTCACCGCGCGCTTCGTCAATGTCGGGCTGGACGTGCTGGGCATTCCGCATGTCGTCACCGATTTCCTGATCGAGATTCCCGAAGGCCGGTTCTTCGTCGCCGAGGCCTGCGCCGGCCTGCGCTTCCTGATCGCCTCGATCGCCTTCGGCGCGCTCTATGCCCTGCTGCTGTACCGCAGCCCGTGGCGGCGGCTGGCGTTCCTGGCCGCGTCCCTGGTGGTGCCGGTGATCGCCAACGGGCTGCGCGCGCTGGGCATCGTGGCGCTCGGCCATGTGCTCGGCAGCGCCGAGGCGGCGGCGACCGATCACGTGGTCTATGGCTGGGGGTTCTTCTCCGCCGTCATCCTGCTGCTGACGCTGGCCGGGCTGCCGTTCCGCCAGGACGTGACGCCGCGCCCGCCGGCGGCGGCGGCTTCGCCCGCGCCGCCGCGCCCGGCGACGGCCTGGGGGGCGATGGTTGCGGCGCTGCTGCTGGCGGCGGTGGCGCCGGCGGGCGCGGCGCTGCTCGACCGGCCGCAGCCTGTCCCGCCGCTGGCGCTGCCGGCGTTCACCGCCGGCGCCGCCTGCATCGCTGCCCCGGGCCCTGCCGCCGCCCCGGACGCGGCGGCGCGGACGCAGTCCTTCGATTGCGGCGGGGCACGGCTGGTCGCGGGCGTGCGCATCCTGCCGCCCCGGTCCGGGCCGGCCGCGCT
>JAKAZX010000185.1 GCA_021826485.1 Pseudomonadota bacterium
GCTCCGGCGCGGCCACCGGCACGCGGCTGTGGATGCGCAGCGTTTCGACATGCGGGATTGCTTCCAGCGCGCGCAGGATCGCGCCGAGCCGGCGCGGCGACAGCATCAGCGGGTCGCCGCCGGTCAGGATCACCTCCCGGATCGCCGGGCGGGCCGCGATCCAGGCGTAGCAGGCGGCCAGCTCCTGCTCGGTCAGCACGCCGCCGTCCGGGCCGACCTGTTCGCGGCGGAAGCAGAACCGGCAATAGACCGGGCAGGCCAGCAGCGGCTTCAGCAGCGCGCGGTCCGGGTAGCGGTGGACGATGCCCTTGATCGGCGACAGCGCCGCATCTGCGATCGGGTCGGCGCTTTCGTGCGGGGCGGTCACCAGCTCCGCCGGGTGCGGCACGAACTGCCGGCCGATCGGATCGTCCGCCCCCCCGATCAGCGCCGCCAGCGCCGGCGGCACCGCGACCGCATAGCGTGCCGCCACGGCCGCGACCGCGGTTCGGTCGGCGGCATCCACCAGCCCGGCGCGCACGAGGTCCTCCGCACTGCGCAGGGTGCGATCGGCGGTCGCGCGCGAAGCGGGGGGGCTGCCGTCCGGCATGGGCGGGCGTGTAGTCTCGCCCCCGCCATGCCGCAACCCGCCTGGACCCCCGAGAGCCTTGCCGCCCGCCTGCCGTTCCTGCGCCGCCGCGCCCGGCTGGCCGCCGCGGTGCGCGCCTTCTTCACCGCCCGCGGCTATTGCGAGGTGGAAACCCCCGCGGCCGTCGCGACGCCGGGGGAGGAGGTGCATCTGTCCGCCTTCGCGACCGAGCGGCTGGCGCCGGACGGGCAGCGGCGCACACTGTGGCTGCACACCAGCCCGGAATTCGCCATGAAGAAGCTGCTGGCGGGCGGCGCCGGCCCGATCTTCCAGTTGGCCCGCGTCTGGCGCAACGGCGAGCGGAGCGACCTGCACAGCCCGGAATTCACCATGCTGGAATGGTACCGTCCGGGCGCCGGAATGGCCGACCTGGTCGCGGAGACGCTGGCGCTGCTGCGCGCCGTGCTGCCGCCGGTGGTCACCTGCCGCGGCGTCACCACCGATCTTTCCGCCGCCGAGCAGGTCACGGTGGCCGCCGCTTTCGCCCGCCATGTCGGCGCGGACGTGCTGGCGACCGCCGGCGACGCCGCCACGCTCGCTGCCGCTGCCGGCGAACGGCTGCGCGCCGGGGAGAGCTGGGAAGACCTGTTCTTCCGCCTGCTGCTGGCACGCATCGAGCCGCATCTGGGCCGCGCGCATCCGACCTTCCTGACGCACTGGCCGGCGGAACAGGCCGCGCTGGCGCGGCGCGACCCGGCGGACGATCGGGTCGCCGAACGGTTCGAGCTGTTCGTCTGCGGCATCGAACTGGCCAATGCCTTCGTCGAACTCACCGACGCCGCCGAGCAGCGCGCCCGCTTCATCGCCGACCGCGCCCGCCGCCATGCGCTGACCGGCCGTGCGGACTGGCCGATGGACGAGGATTTCCTGGCCGCGCTGGAACACGGCCTGCCGCCCTGCGCCGGCATCGCGCTCGGCTTCGACCGGCTGGCGATGATCGCCGCCGGCGCCGACCGGATCGAGCAGGTGCTGTGGCTGGCGGAGCGGTAGCGCGCTCAGGCGGCGCCTTCGTGGATGTCGGCGCGCTGGCGGCGGATCAGCGATTCGCGCACGTCCTCGATGGCGGAGCGCAGCAACTGCGTCATCACCGCATAGGCGTCCGACGGGCGCATGTCGCGGATCGCCTCGGTCACGCCCTGGTGCTGGCGCATCGAGTATTCGGGCGTGTGGTGGCCGGAATGCCAGCTCAACTGGAACGAGGCGACCAGCGAGCTTTCGATCACCGCGCCGAACGACGCCAGGAAGTGGTTGCCGGTGGCATCCAGGATCGCCTGATGGAAGCGTAAATCCGCCTCGGTCAGATCCCCGCCACCCCCCTGGAAGCGGTACATGTCGGCCAGCGCCGCCTCGATGCGCGCCAGCGCCTCGGGGGAGCGGCGTTCGGCAGCCAGCGCGGCGGCCGAGGGTTCGATGATCTTGCGCACCTCGAACAAGCCGGTGACGAAGGCATCGGTGGGCGCCACGCGCAGATGCCAGGCCAGCACTTCGGGATCGAGCATGTTCCAGTCGGTGCGCGGACGGACCAGCGTGCCGACCTTCTGGCGGCTGACGATCAGCCGCTTCGCCGCCAGCAGCTTGAACGCCTCCCGCAGCGCCGAGCGGGACACCGAGAGCGATGCGCAGAGTTCGATTTCGGTCGGCAGCGTCCGCCCGGGCGGCGGCGTGCCGCCCACGATCCGCTCGCCCAGCGTATTGGCGATCCGTTCATGCAGGTTGCGGCCGGCCGCATCGCCCAGCTTCGCCGGCCGCACCGCAACCGGCGCCGCGGTCACGTTTCCTGTCCGCGCCCGGCCAGCGCCGGCGCATGCGCCGCCGCGCGGGCCGCGCCCGCCGCCGCTGCCGCCGCCTTGCGCCGCGCCTGCAACTGCTGGTCGGCCAGCACGCCGAGCAGGATCACCGTGCCCATCACGGCGAAGTTCAGCGAACTCGGGATGCCGAGGATGTTGACCAGATTCTGCAACACCTGCAGCAGCGCCGTGCCGAGCACGATGCCGAAGATCGACCCCTCTCCGCCGCGCAGCGAACAGCCGCCGAGCACTGCCGCGGCGATGGCGTAAAGCTCATAGAAATTGCCGAACGAGCTGGGCGAGACCGAGTTGGTGTAGAACACCAGCAGCACGGTGGAGATGGCCGCCAGCGCCCCGCTGAGCACATAGGCGCCGGCGATCACCGCGTTGCTGCGGATGCCGGAGAAGCGGGCCGCCTCCTCGTTCTTGCCGACCGCATAGAGGTAGCGGCCGAACACCGAGCGGTGCAGCAGCACGCCCATGACGATCGCCAGCAGCACCAGGAAGATGAAGGTGTTGGGCACGCCATAGACGTGGCCTGCGGCCAGCGTGCGCAGCGTGTCCGCCTCGTCGCCATAGCCGAAGCCGCGCGTCGAGTCGGTGGTGTAGTAGCGCGCCGCGCCGCGATAGATCAGCAGCCCGCACAGCGTCACCACGAACGGCTGCATCTTCAGCCGCGAGATCAGGAAGCCCTGGATGGCGCCCAGCACCACCCCGCCGACCAGGATCGCCAGCAGCGCGATCGGCCAGGCGATCTCGTACTCGGTCAGCAGATCGAGGAACACCACGCCGAGCAGCGCGAACATCGAGCCGACCGACAGGTCGATGCCGCCGGTGATGATGACCAGCCCCTCGCCGATCGAGAACACGCCGAACAGGCCGATCAGATTCGCCATGTCCAGCAGATTGACGCCGGACAGGAACAGCGGGTTGATCGCCGCCGTGATTGCGCTGACCACCACCAGCAGCAGCAGCAGGCCGAGTTCCTTGGTCATGCCGTTCCTTCCGCCGCTTCCAGCGCCTGTCCGATGGCCAGCCGCATCACATTGTATTCACTGAACTGATCCCGCTCAAGCAAGCCGCTGACGCGGCCTTCGTGCATCACCGCGATGCGGTCGGACACGCCGATCACCTCCTCCATGTCCGAGGAGATCATGACGATCGCGACGCCGCGATCCGCCAACCCGCGCATCAGCGCATAGATTTCCGTCTTGGCGCCGACATCGATCCCGCGCGTCGGCTCATCGAAGATCACCACCCGCGGCTGCATGGACAGCCACTTGGCCAGCACCACCTTCTGCTGGTTGCCGCCGGACAGCGTGATCGCCTGCGTCTCCACGTTCGGCGCCTTGATCGACAGGCTGGCCGCCTGCGCCCGCGCCGTCCGCGCTTCCGACTTGCGGTCGATCAGCAGCGCGCGGGCGTGATGCGGCAGGTTGGCGAGCGTGACGTTCTCGCGGATCGGCATTTCCAGGATCAGCCCGGCGCGCTTGCGGTCCTCCGGCACCAGGTAGATGCCCTGGCGGATCGCCTCACGCGGGTTGCCGATCGCGACCGGCTTGCCGTCCAGCCGGATTTCGCCGGCCAGCAGCGGATCGATTCCGAACACCGTGCGCGCGAGCGAGGTGCGACCCGAGCCGACCAGCCCGGCCAGCCCGAGAATCTCGCCGTGCCGCACCGACAGGCTGGCGGTGCGGTCGGGAAACGCGGTGGTGCGGATGTCGGCCATGTCGCAGCCGCCGGGCTGCGGCGGCTGGCGCGGCGGAATGTAGAGCGACTTGAGGTCGCGGCCGATCATCAGCCGGATCATCGCCGCGTGGCTCAGCGCGTCGCGGCCGAGTTCGCCCACCATGCGCCCGTCGCGCAGTACCACGACGCGGTCGGCGCAGGTCATGATTTCGCCCAGCCGGTGGGAAATGTAGATCACCGAGACCCCGCTCGCCTTCAGGTCGGCGATGATCTGCAGCAGCCGTTCGGTTTCCGACAGCGTCAGGCTGGACGTGGGCTCGTCCATGATGATCACGCGCGCGTCGATCGACAGCGCCTTGGCGATCTCCACCATCTGCCGCTGCGCGATCGACAGCATCTCGACCGGCGTGTCGGGGGCGAAATCGGCGCCGAGCCGGGCGAGCAGCGGCGCCACCCGCGCACGCATCGCCGCGTTGTTGACCAGCATCAAGGGTCCCATCGCCAGCTTTTCGCGGCCGATGAAGACGTTGGCGGCGACGTCCAGGTTCTCGAACAGATTGAGTTCCTGGTGGACGAAGGCGATGCCGGCGCGGGTCGCCGCGTTGACGTTCAGCGCGGCGTGGTCGTGCCCGTCGATCCGGATGGTGCCGGCGGACGGTGCGGCGACGCCGCCGAGGATTTTCATCAGGGTGGACTTGCCGGCCCCGTTCTCCCCGATCAGGCCGAGCACTTCGCCGCGCATGACGCGCAGGCTGACATTGTCGAGGGCGATGACGCCGGGATAGGTCTTGGTGATCCCGGCGAGTTCCAGCAGCGTGTCGGCCAAGCGTCCCCTCCCGCGGGAGCGGCCCCGGCGGCCGCGGCCGCCGGGGCGTTGCGTCGGCGGCTTACTTGCCGAGCAGCTTCTTCACGTAGGCGGTGAACTCCGCGACGTTCGACTTGTTGATCACGCGGGTCGGCACGATGATCTTGCCGTCGGCCGGCAGGAAGGACTTGTCGCCGTCGATGTACTTGATCATGTCGATCATCGACAGATAGCCGAACTCGAACGGCTGCTGCACGATGGTGGAGATGACGCAGCCTTCGGAGATGCCGCGCAGCGTGCGCGCGTCCTCGTCGAAGCCGACGATCTTCACCTTGCCGCACTTGCCGGCGTTCTTGACGGCGTCGTAGATCTCCGGCGTGTTGTAGCTCCACAGGCCGCTCAGCAGCGCGATGTCGGGATACTTGGCCAGCGTATCCTCGACATTGCTCTTGGCCTTGGTGAAGTCCACCTGGTCGGTGCGCACGTCGATGATCTCGACCTTGCTGCCCTTCAGCGCCTCGCGGATGCCCTGCACGCGCTCGCGCGCGTTGTCGGCGTCCAGCGTGCCGACGAACAGCATGATCTTGCCGCCGTTCGGCAGCGCCTTCATGATTTCGCCGCCCGCCTGCCGGCCGGCCGCGACGTTGTCGGTGCCGATATAGGCGACGCGCTTGCTCTGCGGGGCGTCGCTGTCGGTGGTGAACAGGACGGCCTTCGCGGCCACCTTGTTCAGCTCCTCCGTCGCATGCGCGGCGTCGTCCACCGAGATGGAGATGCCGGACACCCCGCGCGCCAGCAGATCGTCCAGCTCGCGGCGCTGGCCGGCGGCCGTGCCCTCGTTGGTGACGATCATCTCCATGTTGTAGTCGGGGTGTTCCTTCTGCGCCTTCTCGATGCCGCGGCGGGCGAAGGTCCAGAAGTCGGCGGCAACGTTGGTGACGAACACCAGCGTCTTCTTCTGCTGCGCGTCGGCGGCCCCGCCGGCCGCCAGCCCAGCGACCAGCGCGCCCGCCAGAAGTGGGGCGATAAACTTCTTCATGCCGTTGCTCCTTGCACGTTTCCAGCCTGCGTCGGTTCGGCAGGTTCCGGCAACCGGCGCCAAAAAGTCCGCCAAATGGCGAACCCGGCCCCGTCGTTTCCCCCGCACGCGCAGGATTAAGTCACACAAATGCCGTGAAGGAAAGCCCCCGCCGCCGCTCAGGGCAGCGCCGCCTCGGGAATTGCGGCGGCAGCCTGCACCGGTTCGATGCCGTCCAGCGTCACCGCGACGATGCGCGGCGGATTGCCCGGGCGGATGTCGGCACCGACCAGCAGATCGACCTGCCCACGCTGCGCAAGACGCAGCAAGCCGCGGGCGAGGCGCAGGCGGCGCAGATCGACCCGCGCCAGATAGGCGATTCCGCTCGCCTCGTCCAGCACCCGCCAGGCGGCGCAGCCGCGGTCCACGCACGGGATGTCGGAATGGCGCAGCCGCAGGGGCGTCGGGTCCGGCCGCGCCGGCACCGCGCCGGCGAACAGCGTATGGACCGACACCGTCCGCGCCGGCACGTCGGCCGCAACCGGCGGGCATTGCCAGTCGGCCTCCAGGTCCAGCGTGGCGTGGCGGCCGCCGGTTTCGCGCAGATGTTGTGCCATCAGGGCGCCACCCCGCCGATCCTCCCGATAGCTGGCGGCGAGGCGGTAGGCGGGGTCGCGCATGCCGGAATGGCCGACGAAATGGCGGCCTGCCAGCACCAGTTCGATGCTGTCGTTCACCGGATCGCCGTGCGACCGCGCGCCGGTGAAATAATCACTGAGGGCGAGGCCGATCGCCGGGCCGGGGCGGTCCAGGTCGGCGCCGGGGGCGGACTGGCCGAACACCAGCCGGTAGAACGGATAGGGCGAGGGGCGCGGATCGGGCGTGTCCGGGTCGGTCCAGGGTGCGGCGGCGGCGGAGCAGAAATGGGCGCTGTCAGCGGCGTGCGTGACGGTGATCTCGGCGGTGACGGCGCCATGGACGACCAGATGCAGCCGCACCTCCTCCGCCTGCGCGCGGGCGGTCTGCGCGGTCACGGCAAGCAGGCAGAGCACGAGGCGCCGGTTCGCCATGGCGATAGCCTACCGGCCGAAAGGACCGGGCGGTGATCCCGATGCCGTGAGAACGGGTTACAGGAGCTGGATCAGTTGTGCCTTGAGGTACGCACTCTCCGGCAGCAGCGGATGCACCGGATGGTCGGGGCCGGCCCCGGTGGTGGCCAGGATGCGCCCGTCCCGGCGGGCGCGGTGCAGCCCGTCGGCGACGGCGGCGGCGAACATCTCGGCCGGCGCGTGGTGGCTGCACGAGGCAACGAACAGCAGCCCGCCCGGTGCCACCAGCGGCGCGGCCAGGCGCGCCATGCGCCCGTAGGCGCGCAGGCCCGCCGCCTGATCCTTCTTGGTTGGGGCGAAGGCCGGCGGATCGCAGATGACGATATCGAACTGCTCCCCGGCCGCGTGCAGCGCCGCCAGAACCTCGAACGCATCGCCGCGCCGCCGTTCGCTGCGGCCGGCCAGCCCGTTGCGCGCCGCCGCCGTCCCCGCCGCCTCCAGCGCCGCCGCCGAGGCATCGACCAGCACCGCCGAGGCGGCCCCGGCGGCAAGGCAGCGCAGCCCGAACGCGCCGGTGTGGCAGAACATGTCCAGCACCCGCACCCCCGCCGCCAGCGCTGCGACGCGGTCGCGGTTCGGCCGCTGGTCGAAGAAGAAGCCGGTCTTCTGCCCCGCCAGCGGATCGACCGGGAAGGTGACGCCCCCCTCCTCCACCACCGCCGCGGCGT
>JAKAZX010000186.1 GCA_021826485.1 Pseudomonadota bacterium
AGCGGGTGGTGCTGACGGTCGCGCGGCACGCCAACACCTCCGCCGCCTCGGTGCCGCTGGCGCTGGCCGACGCCCATGCGCGCGGCCTGCTGCGTCCCGGCCAGTTGCTGCTGCTGGAGGCGCTGGGCGGCGGCCTCACCTGGGGGTCGGCGCTGGTCCGGCTGTGAGATGATCGCGGCCGCCGCCGCGGACGCGCCGCAGGGCGGGCGGTTCGACGCGCTGGTGGAGCGGCTGCACCGCCTGCACCCGCGCGAGATCGACCTGAGCCTGCACCGGCTGGAGCGGCTGCTGGCCGCCCTGGACCATCCCGAGCGGCGGCTGCCGCCGGTGATCCATGTTGCCGGCACCAACGGCAAGGGCAGCACCTGCGCCTTCCTGCGCGCCTTCGCCGAGGCCGCCGGGCTGCGCGCGCATGTCTACACCTCCCCGCATCTGGTCCGCTTCAACGAGCGCATCCGCCTGGCCGGCCGGCTGGTGGAGGATGCCGCCCTGGTCGCGGCGCTGGAGGAGGTGGAGCAGGCGAACCAGGGCGGCACCGTGACGGTGTTCGAGGTGATGACCGCCGCCGCCTTCGTGCTGTTCGCCCAGGTCCCCGCCGACGTGACGGTGCTGGAGGTCGGGCTGGGCGGGCGGCTCGATGCGACCAACGTCATCCCGCCGCCGGCCGCCGCCGCCATCACCGCCATCTCGATCGACCATCGGGACTGGCTGGGCGACACGCTCGCCGCGATCGCCGCCGAGAAGGCGGGCATCATCAAGCCGGGCCGCCCGGTCGCGACCGGCACCCAGCCGGCGGAGGCGCTGGCGGTGCTGGCAGCGACCGCGGTGGCGCGTGGGGCGCCGCTGCTGCTGCGCGACCGCGACTGGACCATCGCGCCGGCCGGCCACGGCCTCCGCTACGCCGACGCCGCCGGCACGCTCGACCTGCCGCCGCCGTCGCTGCCCGGCCCGCACCAGATCGACAATGCCGGGATCGCGGTCGCGGCGCTGCGGGCGAGCGGGATCGGCGTGCCCGACGCGGCGCTGGCGGCGGGCATGGCGCGGGCGGAATGGCCGGCACGGCTGCAACGCCTGACCGGCCGGCTCGCGTCCCTGCTGCCGCCGGGCTGGGAGCTGTGGCTGGATGGCGGCCACAATGCCGGCGCCGGCGCGGCGCTGGCGGCGCATCTCGCCGGCTGGGCGGACCGGCCGTTGCACCTGCTGGTCGGCATGAAGCGGTCGAAGGACGCGGCGGGGTTCCTGGCGCCGCTGCTGGCGCACGCCGATTCCCTCTGGGCGGTGGCGGAGCCGGGGCAGCACCTTGCCCTGCCGGTCGCGGAGATCATCGCCGCCGCCGGCGGCCGCGCCCGCCCCGGCCCCACCGTCCGCGCCGCGCTGGCGGCGCTGCCGCGCGGAGGCGCCCCCGCCCGCGTGCTGATCTGCGGCAGCCTCTATCTGGCCGGCGAGGTGCTGAAGGCGGACGCCGCATAGCCGCCGGCCCTTTGGCCTTCGGCGCGGATCGTGCGAGCATGGGCGCATGAGCCAGACCGCCCTGCGCCCGATGACCGCGGACGCGTTCCTCGCCTGGGACCTCGACCAGCCGGATGCGCGCCATGAGCTGATCGACGGCAGGCCGGTCGCCATGACCGGGGCGCGGCGGCGGCATGACCGGATCGTGGTCAACGGGCTGCGGGAACTGAGCGGCCGGCTTGGCGGCGGCTGCGAGGCGTTCACCGCCGACATCGCCGTGCGCATCCCGAACGGCAATGTGCGCCGCCCCGATCTCGGCGTGGCGTGCGGCCCGCAGGAGGACGAACTCACCTATGCCCGCGCGCCGCGGCTGGTGGCGGAGGTGCTGTCCGCCTCCACCCGCGCCTTCGATCTGGCCCGCAAGCTGGAGGAATACCGCGGCATCGCCAGCCTGGAATACGTGCTGCTGGTCGATCCCGATGCGCCGGAGGTGATCCTGTGGTCCCGCGATGCCGCGCGCGGGTGGGAGCATCGCGTGATTGCCGGAACCGCGGCGGTGGTTGATCTGCCCGCGCTCGGCCTCGTGCTGCCGCTGGCGGAGCTGTATCGCGGCGTCACCTTCTCCGCCGTGTCCTGAGCGGATGCGCCGCGCCGCCCGCATTCTGCGCCGCCTGCTCGCCGCCGTCGTCACGCTGCTGCTGCTGGCCGCCGCCACGGTCGCCGGGCTGATCTGGATGGCCATGCCGGGCGGCAATCTGGATATCGCGGTTCCCGGGCTGGCCGCCCCGGTGACGGTCGCGATCGATGCCGATGCGATTCCGCATGTGCGGGCCGGCAGCGAAACGGATGCGGCGGCGGCGCTGGGCTTCCTGCACGCCCGCTCGCGGATGTTCCAGATGGAGCTGATGCGCCGGGCCGCCTCGGGCGAGCTGGCGGAGCTGGTCGGGCCGGCGGCACTGCCGCTCGACCGGTTCATGCGCACGCTCGGCCTGCGCCGCCGCGCCATCGCCGACCTGCCGCTGCTGCCCGCCGACACCCGCGCGGTGCTGGATGCCTATGCGCGCGGCGTCAATGCCTGGATCGAGGCGCGCGGGCGCTTCGCGGCGCCCGAGTTCATCGCCTTCGGCCGCCCGCGCCCGTGGTCCGCGGTGGACAGCCTGCTCTGGGGCAAGACCATGGCGCTCTATCTGTCCGGCAACTGGCGGGCGGAGCGGGCGCGGCTGCTGCTGGACGCGCATCTGCCGTCGGCGGCGGTGGACGAACTCTGGCCGCCCGCCGGCGGCAGCGGGCACCCCGAGGCGGCATTGCAGCCGCAGACCACCCCCGCCCTCGCCCGCCTCGCCGCCCGGCTGGCGGCGGCGATCCCGGAATTCCCCGCCCCCTTCACCCTGCCCGACACCGCCAGCAATGCCTGGGCGGTGGACGGGCCGCATTCCGTCACCGGCGCCCCCCTGCTGGCCGGCGACCCGCATCTCGGCTTCGGCTTCCCCTCCATCTGGTATCTGGCGCGGCTCGACTGGCCGGGTGGCGTGCGGGCGGGGGCAACGGCGCCGGGCGTGCCGTTCCTGGTGCTGGGCCATAACGGCCACATCGCCTGGAGCTTCACCACCACCGGCGCGGATACCGAGGACCTGTTCATCGAAACCCCGGTCGATGCCGGCCACTACGCCACGCCCACCGGCCCGCAGCCCTACATCCTGCACGAGGAGCGCATCCGCGTGCGCGGCCGGCCGGACGAGACCCTGCTGGTGCGGGAAACGCGGCACGGCCCGGTGATCAGCGATCTGGTCGATCCCGGCGGCCCGGTGCTGGCGCTGGCGGCGACCCATCTGCTGCCCGGCGACACGCCGGCGGCGGGGCTGCACGCGCTCGACCGCGCGACCAGCGTGGCGGAGGCGGGGGCGGCGGCGGCGGCGATCACCTCCCCGGTGCAGAACCTGATGGTGGCCGACCACGACCGGATCGCCCTGTTCGTCACCGGCCGCGTGCCGGTCCGCGCCGGCGGCGACGGGGCGCGGCCGGCGCCGGGTGCCGACGGCAAGGCCGACTGGGTGGGCTTCGCCAGCGGCACCCAACTGCCGCATGTCGTCGCCCCGGCCAGCGGACGGCTGGTCAATGCCAATGACCGCGTCGCGCCGCCGGACTTCCCGGTCTTCCTGGCCCGCGACTGGTTCGACAACTGGCGGGCGCAGCGCATCCGCACCCTGCTCGGCGCCGCCCCGCAGCACAGCGCCGCCGATTTCGCCGCCATGCAGACCGATGTCGCCGACCTTGCCGCGCGCGACCTGCTGCCCCGCCTGCGCGACGTGGCGGCGCCGGAGGGGTTGGCGAAATCCGCCCTCGGCCTGCTCGGCCAGTGGGACGGTGCGGCGCTGCGCGAGGCGCCGCAGCCGCTGATCTTCAATGCCTGGATACAGCGCTTCTATGCCGCCCTGCTCGCCCGCATCGGGGTGCCGCAGGAAGCCGCCGCCGCGGTCGCCCCGTGGCCGCAACTGGTGCCCTATGCCCTGTCGCCCGCCGGCGCGCACTGGTGCGGTGGCGACTGCCGGCCGATGCTGGCACAGAGCCTGGCGGACGCCACCGCCGATCTCGGCCGGCGCTTCGGCCCCGATCCGGCGGCGTGGCGCTGGGGGGCGGCGCATCAGGCGGTGTTCGCGCATCCGCTGCTGCGGATGGTCCCGCTGCTCGGCCGGCTGACCGAAGCCCGCATCGCCGCCCCCGGCGACGACGTGACGATCGACCGCGGCGGTGTGGCGGCGGAGAGCTTCACGGACATCCACGGGCCGGAATTCCGTGGCGTCTATGACCTCGCCGACCTGGACCGCAGCCTGTTCGTCATGGCCCCCGGCCAGTCCGGCAACCCGTTCAGCCGCGATGCCCACAATTTCCTGCGCCGCTGGCGCGACGGCGCCAGCGTGATGCTGCCGGCCGAGCCTGCGGCGGTCTCCGCGCGGATCACGCTGCGGCCATGATGCGACGCATCCTGAGCAATCCCGCCGCCGCGACCGGGGCGCTGCTGTGCCTGCTGGTGCTGCTGGCCGCGCTGTTCGCGCCCTGGCTGGCGCCGCATGATCCGATCGACCAGAGCATCGTCGATCGGCTGTCGCCGCCCAGCGGCAGCTATCTGCTCGGCGCCGACGCCTATGGCCGCGACGTGCTGTCCCGCATCCTGTATGGCGCGCGCATCTCGCTGATCGTGGCGGTCAGTTCCACCGCCGCGGCGGTGGTGGTGGGCGGCGCCATCGGCGCGGTCAGCGGCTATATCGGCGGACGGCTCGACCTGCTGGTGATGCAGGCGATGGACGTGCTGCTGGCGCTGCCGAGCCTGATCCTGGGCCTTGTCGTGGTGGCGCTGCTGGGGCCGGATATCGGCAACCTCGTGTTCGCCATCGCGCTCACCGCGGTCGCGCCGTTCGCACGGATCGCGCGTGCCCCGGTGCTGTCGCTGAAGCAGCGCGCCTTCGTGGAGGCGGGACGCGCGCTCGGCTTCTCCCATGTCCGCATCCTGCTGGTGCACGTGCTACCCAACATCCTCGACGAGGTGCTGGTGATGGCGACGCTGTGGATGGCCGCGGCGGTGCGGACGGAGGCGGCGCTGTCGTTCATCGGCCTGGGCGTGCGCCCGCCGACGCCGAGCTGGGGCGGCATGATGCGCGAGGGGTTCGACAACATCCTGGACGCGCCCTGGCTGTCGCTGTTTCCGGGCCTGGCGATCCTGCTGCTGGTGCTGGGGCTGAACCTGCTCGGTGACGGGCTGCGCGATGCCACCGACCCGCGGCTGGCGGTGCAGTGACGTGACCGCGCCGCTGTTGCAGGTGCAGGGCCTGGTCAAGCATTTCGCCGGCCGCGGCGGGGTGCGCGTGCGCGCGGTGGACGGGGTCGATCTGGACGTGGCGGCGGCCGAGGCGCTGGGCATCGTCGGCGAATCCGGCTGCGGCAAGTCCACCGCCGCGCGCGCGATGCTGCGGCTGATCGAGCCGGACGCGGGCAGCATCCGGTTCGAGGGCGCCGATGTGCGCGCCGCCCGCGGCGCGGCGCTGACGGCGCTGCGGCGGCGGATGCAGATGGTGTTCCAGGACCCCTATGCCTCGCTGAACCCGCGCCGCAGCATCGGCCGCACGCTCGCCGAGCCGCTGACGGTGCATCGGCTGGCCCGCGGCGCCGCCGCGTGGGAGCAGGCCGGCGCGCTGCTGGAGGAGGTGGGGTTGCCCGCCGCCGTGCGCAGCCGCTACCCGCACGAGTTTTCCGGCGGCCAGCGCCAGCGCATCGGCATCGCCCGCGCGCTGGCGCTGCGCCCGGCGCTGCTGGTGGCGGACGAGCCGGTGTCCGCCCTCGATGTCTCGGTGCAGGCGCAGATCCTGCTGCTGCTGCGCCGGTTGCAGCAGGAACGCGGGCTCGCCTTCGTGTTCGTCAGCCACGACCTGGCGGTGGTGCGCTGGTTCTGTTCGCGGGTCGCGGTGATGTATCTCGGCCGGGTGGTGGAGCGTGGGCCGGTCGCGACTGTGTTCCGCAACCCGCGCCACCCCTATACGCGGCTGCTGCGCGATGCCGTGCCGGTGGCCGACCCGCACCGCCGGGCCGCCGGGCCGCGGCTGGTCGGCGACCTGCCCTCCCCGGCCGCGCCGCCGCCGGGCTGCCATTTCCATCCCCGCTGCCCGCGCGCAACCGCGATCTGCCGCGAGCAGGCCCCGGCCTGGACCGAGGCCGGCGGCCACGGCGCGGCCTGCCACCACCCGCTGGACTAGGCCCCGGCGGGCCGGGCGGCTGGATTTGCCCGGCCGGGCGAGGCATGGTGCGGCGGCCCGCCAACCCGGAGCATCCGCATGAGCTATCGTCCCTACCAGCACATCGAACGCCGCCGTTCGCGACAGATCCATGTCGGGCACGTGCCCGTGGGCGGGGATGCGCCGATCCCGGTGCAGACCATGACCAACACGCCGACCACGGACGTCGCCGCGACCGTCGCGCAGATCAAGCGCGCCGAACGCGCCGGCGCGGACATCGTGCGCGTGTCCTGCCCCGACCAGGAGAGCGCCCTCGCGCTCAAGCACATCGTCCGGCAGGTGGATGTGCCGATCGTCGCCGACATCCACTTCCATTACAAGCGCGCGATCGAGGCGGCCGAAAGCGGCGCCGCCTGCCTGCGTATCAATCCCGGCAATATCGGCAGCCCGGAGCGCGTCCGCGAGGTGATCAAGGCGGCGCGCGACCACAACTGTTCCATGCGCATCGGCGTGAATGCCGGCAGCCTGGAAAAGCACCTGCTGGAGAAATACGGCGAACCGAACCCCGAGGCGCTGGTGGAATCGGCGCTGGAACACGCGAAAATCCTTCAGGACCATGATTTTCACGAGTTCAAGATCAGCGTGAAGGCGTCCGACGTGTTCCTGGCGGTGGCCGCGTACACGCAGCTCGCGGAAGTGTGCGACCATCCGCTGCATATCGGCATCACCGAGGCCGGCGGCCGGCGCACCGGCACCGTGAAAAGCTCGATCGGCCTGGGCAATCTGCTGTGGGCCGGCATCGGCGACACCATCCGCGTCTCGCTGTCCGACGAGCCGGAGGAGGAGGTGCGGGTCGGCTGGGAACTGCTGAAATCGCTCGGCCTGCGGCATCGCGGCGTGCGCATCATCTCCTGCCCGTCCTGCGCGCGGCAGGGTTTCGACGTGATCCGCACGGTGGAGAAGCTGGAGGACCGGCTGGCGCATATCGAGACGCCGGTGACGCTGTCGATCATCGGCTGCGTGGTGAACGGGCCGGGCGAGGCGCTGATGACCGATCTGGGCGTGACCGGCGGCGGCGCCGGCAAGCACATGGTGTATGCCGCCGGCCGCACCGACCACACGATCGGCGCCGAACAGATGATCGACCACATCGTGGAACTGGTCGAGCGCAAGGCCGAGGCGATCCGCGCCGAGCAGGCGGCGACCAAGGCGGCGGCGGAGTGACCTCTCTGCAACCCGTCCGCGGCACCCGCGACCTGATCGGCGAGGAGTTCCGCCGTCATCAGCACGTCATCGATACCGCCCGCCGGCAGGCCATGCTGTACGGCTTCGACGAATGGGCGACGCCGATCTTCGAGGATACCGCGGTGTTCGCGCGGTCGCTGGGCGACACGTCCGACGTCGTCACGAAGGAGATGTACACCTTCACCGACCGCGGCGGCGATTCCGTCACGCTGCGGCCGGAGGCGACGGCCGGCATCTGCCGCGCCCTGGTCAGCAACGGGCTGA
>JAKAZX010000187.1:0-5661 GCA_021826485.1 Pseudomonadota bacterium
CAACCATGTCGGCGCCAGCGGTGCCGGGCAGACCGTGAAGCTGTGCAACCAGCTCATGGTCGGCATCAACCTGCAGTCGGTGTGCGAGGCGCTCGCGCTCGGCCGCGCCGCCGGCGTCGATCTGATGCAGATGCGGGAGGTGCTGCTGGGCGGCTCCGCAGCAAGCTGGATGCTCGACCGGCTCGGTCCGGCGATGATCGCCGGCGACACCGCCGCCGGCTTCCGCATCGACCTGATGCTGAAAGACCTGCGCCTGGTCGGCGAACTGGCGCAGTCGCTCGCCGTGCCGCTGCCGGGCAATGCCCTGGTCACCACGCAGTTCATGGACGCCAAAGCGCACGGGGAGGGCAACAACGGCAACCAGGCGCTGTTCAAGGTCTACGACCGCATGTGCAACCGCTCCGTCTGATCCGGCCGATGTCCATGAGCTTCGACTTCTCCTCGGTGTTCGACCAGTGGCCGCTGTTCCTGCACGGTGCGCTGTTGACGCTGGAACTGTCGGTGGTGGCGACCGTCGCCGGCTTCGTCATCGGCACCGCCTGCGCGCTCGCGCTTCGCGCCGGTGGCGTGCTCGGCGGGATCTGCCAGGTCTATGTCGAGGCGATCCGCAACACGCCGCTGCTGGTGCAGATCTTCCTGATGTATTTCGGGCTGGCGAGTCTCGGCTTCCACCTCAGCGCCTTCGTGGTCGCGTCGCTGTCGCTGACCGTGAATGTCGGCGCCTACACGGCGGAGATCATGCGCGCCGGGCTGGAGGCGACACCCGCCGGCCAGATCGAGGCGGGCGAATGCCTGGGCCTGTCGCACGTGCAGATCTACCGACACGTGCTGCTGCTGCCGGCGATGGAGCGCGTCTATCCGTCGCTTGCCAGCCAGTTCGTGCTGCTGATGCTCGCATCCTCCGTCACCTCGCAGATTTCGGCGGAGGAGCTGACGGCGGCGGCCAACTACGTGCAGTCCGCGACGTTTCGGCCGTTCGAGACCTTCATCCTGCTGGCGGCGCTGTATGTCGCCTTGTCGCTGGTGATGCGCCTCGGATTCGCGGCCCTCGCCTTCGTGCTGTTCCCCCGCCGCCGGCGGCTGCGGATGGCCACGGCATGACGCTGGTTCCGCTCGGCCCGAACCAGATCGCCTTCCTGCTGCACGGCGCGGTCTGGACGGTGGTTCTCTCGCTGATCGCCTGCCTCGGCGGCGGCGCGCTCGGGATGGTGGTCGCGCTGTGCCGCGTGGCGCCGCTGCGCGCGGTGCGCGCCGCGGCCGCGGTCTATATCCAGGCGGTGCAGGGCACGCCGCCGCTGGTGGCGATGTTCCTGCTGTATTTCGGCCTGCCCGGCCTGGGGCTGAACGTGCCGTCGCTGCTGGCCGCGAGCCTCGCCCTGATCGTCAATGTCAGCGCCTTCCTGGGCGAGATCTGGCGCGGCTGCATCGAATCGGTACCGCGCCCGCAATGGGAGGCGGCAGAGTGCCTCGCGCTGAGCCGCACGCAGCGCATGCTGCGGGTGATCCTGCCGCAGGCGGTGCGGATCGCCATTCCGCCCACCGTCGGCTTCTCCGTCCAGGTCATCAAGAACACCTCCCTGGCATCCGTGGTCGGCTTCGTCGAGCTTGCCCGCGCCGGGCAGATCGTCAACAACTCGGTATTCCAGCCGTTCCTGATCTATCTGCTGATCGCCGCGATCTATTTCGCGATGTGCTTCCCGCTGTCCTGGCTGAACCGCGTGCTGGAACGGCGCACCGGCGGCTGGCGCCGCCGCCCCGCCGCACTCACCGCGGCAATCCCGGTGGTCAGCGCATGAGCGACACGCCCATCATCGAACTGCGCGACGTGCAGAAAAGCTTCGGCACCCTCAAGGTGCTCGACGGTGTTTCCTTCGCCGTGGCGCGCGGCCAGGTTGCCGTCCTGATCGGGCGCAGCGGTTCCGGCAAGAGCACGGCGCTGCGCTGCATCGACCGGCTGGAGCGGATCGATGCCGGCGAGATCACGGTCTGCGGCCATCGCCTGGCCGACCCGAAGCTGGAATTGCGGGCGCTGCGCCAGGACGTGGGGATCGTGTTCCAGAGCTACAACCTGTTCCCGCATTTGACGGTCGAGCAGAATGTCACGCTGGCGCCGATGGCGGTGAAGCGCGTCCCGCGGGCCGAGGCGCGGGCGACGGCGCGCGACGTGCTGGCCCGCGTCGGGCTGGCCGACAAGGCCGCCGCCTATCCGGAGCAGCTTTCCGGCGGCCAGCAGCAGCGCGCGGCCATCGCCCGGTCGCTGGCCATGCAGCCGAAGGTGATGCTGTTCGACGAGGTCACGTCGGCCCTGGACCCGGAACTGACCGCCGAGGTGCTGCGCGTGCTGGAACAGTTGGCGGCCAGCGGCATGACGATGGTGCTGGTGACGCACGAGATGGGATTCGCCCGGCGGATCGCCGATCTTCTGGTGTTCATGCACGGCGGAAAAGTGCGGGAGATGGGACCGGCCGGCATCCTGTCCGACCCGCAGACGATCGAACTGCGCCAGTTCGTCTCGCACGAACTGGCCCATGCCGGCCAGTAGCCGGCGAACAGGGAGGGTGACGATGACCAGAACCGGACTTCTCGGCGCGACGGTCGCGCTCGCGCTGCTGGCCTGCGCCGGCACGCCGGCGCGTGCCGACAAGCTGGCCGACATCATGAAGTCGGGCACCATCCGCATCTCGACCGATGTCGCCATCCCGCCGGCCGGGATGATGAACGCGCAGATGCAGCCCACCGGCTCGGACGTGGAAACGGCCGAGCTGCTGGCGCATGACTGGGGGCTGAAGCTGCAGTTCGTGCCGACCACCGGCCCCACCCGGATTCCCAACGTGCTGTCCGGCAAGGCGGACATCATCATCTCCACCCTGTCGGTGACGCCCGACCGGGCGAAGGTGATCGATTTCAGCCGCGCATACACGGTGCTGCAATCGGTGGTCGGCGGCGGGCCGGCGATCAAGGTCACCAGCCTCGCCGGGCTGCGCGGCATGACCGTCGCGGTCACGCGCGGCACGACGCAGGACACCGAACTCACCGGGCTTGCCGCCGCCAACGGGTTCACCGTGCAGCGCTATGACGATGACGCGACACTGGTGACGGCGGGCGCCACGGGACAGTCGCCGCTGATCGCGACCTCGGTCGCGCTGATCGACGCCGTGAAGCAGAAGAACCCCGCCTCCGACTTCGCGCCGAAATTCGTGCTCGACAATTTCGACATCGCCATCGGGCTGAAAAAGGGCGAGCCGCGCCTGCTGGCGAAGCTCAACGAATGGGTGCTGGCGAATCTGCGCAACGGCAAGCTGAACGACATCTACAAGAAATTCTACAAGACCGACCTGCCCGCCGCGATGCGCCCGCCGCTCGTGCAGTGATCCGCCTGGCCCTCAGCCCCGCTGGTTCAGCCGGATCGCGCGGCCGGCGGCCTCCGGCCGCGGCAGGGCGGCATGGGCGGCGACCAGCGGATCGAGTCCGGCGCGCACCTCGGCCAGCGCCGGGCAGGCGCGGCCGGTCGCGGCATCGACATGCAGCAGCATCTGCTCGCAGGTCGCCGTGACGGCGCCGTCGGCATCCCGGTGCAGTTCCTGCCAGATATGCACCCGCTTCGCGTCCGCCCCCAGCACCTGCACGGTGGCGTAGAACGCCTCGTCCCCGTGCATCTGGGCGAGATGCCGCAGATGCGTCTCCGCCGTGTAGAAGCTGTGGCCGCGCGCGACATAGGCGGTATCGGCGCCGATCAGCGCCAGCATCGCGTCCGAGGCGTGGCTGAAGATTTGCAGATAGCGGCTTTCGGTCAGGTGGCCGTTGTAGTCGATCCAGCCCGGCTCGATCCGTCCCGCGAAGGCGTGCAGCGGCGCGGCCGCCTGCGACATGTGACGGGCGGCGGCGGCCTGCGCCTGCCACAGCGCCGCTTCGTACTCGGCCAGCGCCGCGCCGCCGGCGATCCGGTTCGCCTTCAGTGTTTGCAGGATGCCGACGAGGCAAGAATCGCGCAGCCGCTCCAGCGAAGCGTCATCCAGGTCCGGCACGTCCGTCATCCGGGTCCGGGGCCATTTCGGGGCCGGTCCGGACTGCGCCTGCTCGCCGCCGGCGAGGCGGCTGGTCAGGAACGGTCCCATGAACGCCCAGCGCAGGCCGGGGCCGAAGCGGATCGCGTCGTCGATCTCCGCCGCCGTCGCGACGTCGTCGCGGATCAGAAATAGCGCCTCGCGCCACAGCGCCTCCATCAGCCGGTCGGCGATGAAGCCGTCGGTCTCGCGCCGCAGCAGCAGCGGGTGCATGCCCAGGCCGCGGTAGAACTCCGCGGCCCGCCGGCACGCCGCCGCATCGGTGGCCGCACCCCCGCAGACCTCGACCAGCGGCAGCAGATAGACCGGGTTGAACGGATGGCCGACCACCAGGCGCTCCGGCCGGCGCAGGCCCGATTGCAGCCGCGTCGGCTTAAGGCCGGCGGTGGAGGAAGCGATCACCACCCCCTCCCGCATCGCGCGCTCGGCCTGCGCCAGCAGGGCGATCTTCAGGTCCTCCCGCTCCGGCAGGCTTTCCTGCATGAAGTCGGCCGCCTCGGCCGCTTCCTCCACACGCCGCACCACGCGCCACGTGCCTGCCGCCGGCAGCGGTGCCAGGGTCAGGCGGGACAGCGCGGTGCGGGCGTTGTCGATCACCGCCGCGATCCGGCGCGCGGCCTCCGGGTCCGGGTCGCAGATCACGGCGTCCAGCCCGTTCAGCACGGCGCGCGCCGCCCAGCCCGCGCCGATCACGCCGCCGCCGAGCAGCCCGATCGTGCGGATCGTCCCGCCGCCGCTCATGCGCACGCTCCTCCAGTTGCCGCGCACAGCGTAGCCCCGCCGGGTCCGGCTTGACGATGGATGCCTGCCGGCCCCTCATGCGCCCATGACCTTGCGCACCCTCCGCCGCCTGCATCGCGCGCTGCGCGACGACATCGGCGATCTCGTCACCCGCCGGCCGCTGCCCGGCCCGGGCCTCGATCAGCTCGACCCGTTCCTGTTCCTCAACCACCACGGCCCGCAGACCTACCCGCCCGGCAATGGCGGCCTGCCGTTCGGCCCGCATCCGCATCGCGGGTTCGAGACGGTGACGTTCATCCTGGCGGGCGAACTGGCCCATCACGATTCGGGCGGCCACGAGAGCGTCATCACCGCCGGCGGCGTGCAGTGGATGACGGCGGGCCGCGGGCTGGTGCATGCCGAGCTGTCGCCCGACTCGTTCCGGCGCAGCGGCGGGAAGCTGGAAATCCTCCAGCTCTGGGTCAATCTGCCGGCGCGGCTGAAGATGGTCGCCCCCGCCTATGTCGGGTTGCAGCACGACCAGCTTCCGCACGTCACATCGGATGACGGCCGCATGACGGCGGATCTGATCTCCGGCGTCTGGGACGGGCAGTCCGGCCCGATCCGGTCGCTGACCGACGTGCAGATGCAGGTGCTGCGGCTGGCGCCGGGCGCGCAACTCACGGCTCCGGTCGCGCCGGGGCGCACCGTGTTCCTCTATGTCGTCGGCGGCGCCGTGCAGATCGCCGGGCAGGATGCCGCGGCCTTCCACCTGGCGGAGCTGAACGATGACGGCGACGCGGTGGCGCTGGCATCGTCCGGCGGGGCGGTGCTGCTGTTCGGCCATGCCCCGCCACTGGGGGAGCCGGTGGTGGCG
>JAKAZX010000187.1:5671-7671 GCA_021826485.1 Pseudomonadota bacterium
GTGATGAACACGCAGGCCGAGATCATGCAGGCCATCGCCGATTACCGCGCCGGCAAGTTCGCCGGCGCCGACATGTTCTGAGGGGACGCCCATGCGCTACGCCTTCATCGGCCTCGGCGAGCTTGGCGGCAAGCTTGCGTCCAGCCTGCAGCGCGGGGGATTCGCGCTGACGGTGCATGACCGCAACCCGGCGGCAACGGCGCCGCTGGCGGCGATCGGCGCCACCGTGGCGGACTCCCCGCGCGCGGCGGCGGCGGCGGCCGATGCGGTGATCACCTGCCTGCCCTCGCCCAAGGTCAGCGAGACGGTGCTGACCGGGGCGGATGGCATCCTTGCCGGGCTGGCGCCGGGCGGTACCTGGATCGAGATGAGCACGCTCGACCGCGACGGCGTCCTGCGGCTGGCCGCGCGCGCGGCGGAACATGACGTGCGCATGTTGGAAGCGCCGATCACCGGCGGCGTGCATCTCGCCGCGATCGGCAAGGTCGCGGTGCTGGCCGGCGGCGATGCCGACCTGCTGGCGCTGCACCGCCCCGCGCTCGAAGCGATGGGGCGGGAGGTGCTGCACATGGGGCCACTCGGCAGTGCGGCGGTGATGAAGGTGATCACCAACATGCTCGCCTTCGTTCATCTGGTCGCCTGCGGCGAGGCGCTGATGCTGGCGCGGCGCGGCGGCCTCGATCTGGCGCAGGCGTTCCACGCCATCCGCGCCAGTTCCGGCAACAGCTTCGTGCACGAGACGGAAGGCCAGTTGATCCTGAACGGCAGCTACGATGTCGGGTTCACGATGGAGATGGCGTGCAAGGACCTCGGCTTCGCGCTCGGGTTCGGCCGCACCTTCGGCGTGCCGCTCGATCTTGCGGCACTGACCGAACAGACCTTCGTCCGCGCGCGCGCCGCCTATGGCGACGGCGCGCAATCGACCTCCGTGGTGAAACTGCTGGAAGATGCTCTGGGCACCGATCTGCGCGCGCCCGGCTTTCCGGCGCGGCTGCATGCGCCGCCCGCCGCGGATCAGAACCGGTAGGGGAACTGCACCAGCGCACGGAAGTTCGGCGAATCGCGCGTCAGCCCGACGCCGACCGATGCGTCCATGAACCAGCGCGACGACAGGTTGCTGCCGATGCCGAATTCCAGGAACGACAGCGTCTCGCTCGAACCCTTCACGGTCGCGCCGCCATAGCTCGCGTTCTGCTCCAGCAGCGTGTCCCAGGCGACGCGCAGCGAGGTGTCGGGGCTGGCGGCCAGGATCGGCGACAGCCGGATTTCCGTCACGTCGCCCAGCCGCTGGCTGACGCCCGCGATCACCGCGGGGAAGTTGTGGTAGTATTCGATGTTCGCCAGGAATACGACCGGGTCCTGCCGCTTTTCCAGCGTCACCCCGCCGCTGACGGTCGGAAACCCCGATCCGGTGCCGACCGCGTAGGTGAAGGTGGATAGCTGCGTCTGCGACAGATAGCTGCTGCCGGTCGCCGCCTTGTAGCTGACATTGGCGATCACCGCCGGCCACCAGCTATCGTCATAGGCAAGCTGCTTCTGCAGGCCGAAGGAAATGTCGCCGAGGCCGCTGGCATTGCTGCTGCGGTCGGCGCCGCCGGCGAACGTCGCCTCCCCCTGCGCCCAGTCGAACGGGACGCGCACGAACCCCTGCATGCCGTACGGCAGGCCGATGCGGTAGCCGAGCCCGAGTTCCAAGTCCCAAGTATGCGACCGCTGGGTGAAGATGCCGGTGCTGGTGGTGCCGTGAACGACCCCGGGGGAGACGAAGGCAAGTTGGTCGAGATCCGAATAGACCACGCCGAAATCCGGCACGAACTGCGACACCCAGGGCGCGAGCAGCAGGCCGCCCTGGTCGATCAGGCTGTTTTCCAGGGCGCGCGCGATCTCCTGCTCGGTGGGGCCGCCGGTCGTTGGCGCTGCGGGGATGACGGCGGGCGGGCCGGACGGGCCGAGCAGCACCGGCGGCGCGTTCTGCGCCGCCGCGGCGGGCGGTGGCGCGG
>JAKAZX010000188.1 GCA_021826485.1 Pseudomonadota bacterium
TCTGGGCGAGGAGATCGATGCGCTGCGCGACACGCTGCGCCGCTTCGCCGATGCCGAGATCGCGCCGCGGGCCGCCGCGATCGACCGCGACAACGACTTTCCTGCCGATCTGTGGCGCAAGTTCGGTGAGCTCGGCGTGCTGGGGCTGACCGTGCCGGACGAATTCGGCGGCGCCGGCTTGGGCTATCTCGCGCATAGCGTGGCAATGGAGGAGATCAGCCGCGCCTCCGCCGCCGTCGGGCTGTCCTACGGCGCGCATTCCAATCTCTGCGTCAATCAGATCTTCCGCAACGGCACACCCGAGCAGCGGCGGCGATTCCTGCCGCCGTTGGTCAGCGGCCAGCATGTCGGTGCGCTGGCGATGAGCGAGCCGGGGGCCGGTTCGGACGTGGTGTCGATGAAGCTGCGCGCGGACCGGCGCGGCGACCGCTACGTGCTGAACGGCACGAAGTTCTGGATCACCAACGGGCCGGACGCGGATGTCGTCGTGGTCTATGCCAAGACCACGCCGGCGGCCGGCGCGCGCGGCATCACCGCCTTCGTGGTCGAGACGGCGAACCCCGGCTTCGCCTGCGCGCAGAAGCTGGACAAGCTGGGCATGCGCGGATCGAACACCGGCGAACTGGTGTTCACCGACTGCGAGGTGCCGGCGGAGAACGTGTTGGGCGCGGTCGACGGCGGCGTCGCCGTGCTGATGAGCGGGCTGGACTACGAACGCGCGGTGCTGGCCGGCGGACCGCTCGGCATCATGCAGGCGTGCCTGGACGTGGTGCTGCCCTATGTGCATGCGCGGCGGCAGTTCGACCAGCCGATCGGCGAGTTCCAGATCATGCAGGCGAAGCTGGCGGACATGTACACGACGCTGTCCGCCGCCCGCGCCTATGTCTATGCCGTGGCGCGCGCCTGCGACCACGGCCGCACCACGCGCAAGGATGCCGCCGGCGCGATCCTGTATGCCGCGGAGCGGGCGACCTGGATGGCGCTGGAGGCGATCCAGTGCCTCGGTGGCAACGGCTATATCAACGACTACCCGACCGGGCGGCTGCTGCGCGATGCCAAGCTGTATGAGATCGGCGCCGGCACCAGCGAAATCCGCCGCATGCTGATCGGACGGGAACTGTTCCGCGAAACCGCCTGATTTTGCTGCACCGCAGCGCACGCAATAAAATTGCGTGGCTGTCGGCGGCCTCCCCTCCGGCTGCCGGTCGGCGGCGGCCGGCGGCGACGCGAAGCTGCGATTTTTCCACGGCTCTTGGACGGTTGCGCGGCGCTGCCTATTCTCCGTGATGCGGCAGACCGTTCCCGCCGATCACGAGGACGCGCGCATGAAGCATACCGCCGTCACGCTTGACGACAAATTCCGCACCGAGGTCGAGCGCGTCTATCTGACCGGCACGCAGGCGCTGGTGCGCCTGCCGCTGTTGCAGCGCACGCTGGACCAAGCGGCCGGGCGCAACACCGCCGGGTTCATTTCCGGCTATCGCGGCTCGCCGCTGGGCGGGCTGGATATCCAGCTCTGGCACGCGCGCAAATTCCTCGATGAGCATCATATCCGCTTCGTCCCCGGCGTGAACGAGGACCTTGCGGCGACCGCGGTGTGGGGCACGCAGCAGGCGGCCCTGCTGGAGCACGCGAAATACGATGGCGTGTTCGCCATGTGGTACGGCAAGGGGCCGGGCGTCGATCGCAGCGGCGACGTGTTCAAGCACGCGAATCTTTCCGGCACGTCGCCGAGCGGCGGCGTGCTGCTGGTGGCGGGCGACGACCATGCCTGCAAATCCTCGACCGTGCCGCACCAGAGCGAGCCGGCCTTTGCCGCGGCGCAGATTCCGGTGCTGGTGCCGGCCGATCTGCGTGACATCCTCGAACTCGGGCTGCACGGCTGGGCGATGTCGCGCTGGTCCGGCCGCTACATCGGATTCAAGACGGTGGCGGATGTCGTCGATTCCTCCGCCTCGATCGCGTTCAGCCTGGACGGCTTCCGCCCCCGCCTGCCGGACGGCGCGCCGCCGCCGGTGCATATCCGCGTCGCCGATCCGCCGCTGGAGATGGAGGCGCGGCTGCACGCGCTCGGCCTGCCGGCGGCGCAAGACTATGTGCGCGCCAACGGGCTCGACCGCATCATGCTGGACGCGCCGGACCCCGCGCTCGG
Organism: Pseudomonadota bacterium; assembly: GCA_021826485.1. Classification (GTDB taxonomy): domain Bacteria; phylum Pseudomonadota; class Alphaproteobacteria; order Acetobacterales; family Acetobacteraceae; genus JAFKFJ01. The sequence continues at coordinate 2,153 of JAKAZX010000188.1, forward strand.
CATCGTCACCTTCGGCAAGAGCTACCACGACACGATGCAGGCGCTGGCCGATCTGGGCGGCGCACCGGTGCGGCTGCTGAAGCTGGCACTGGTCTGGCCGGTCGATCCGCTGACGCTGCGCCGCTTCGCGCAGGGCCTGCGGGAGATCGTGGTGATCGAGGACAAGTCCGGCTTCGTCGAACAGCAGGTGCGCGACGCGCTGTACGACATGCCGGACCATCCGCGCGTGCTCGGCCGCCGTGACGAGACGGGCGCGCCGCTGCTGCATGCCGGCGGCGAACTCAGCGCCGACCACATCGCCCGCGGGCTCGCGGCAAGGCTGCCGCAGACCGAGGCATTGCGCGCCCGCCGCGCGTTTCTCGACGCGCGCGCCGAGCAGGTCGCGCATACGGAGATCGCGGCGCAGCGGCGGCCATATTTCTGCTCCGGCTGCCCGCACAACACCTCGACTAAGGTCATCGACGGCAGCCGCGCGATGGCCGGCATCGGCTGCCATTTCATGGCCCGCTGGATGGACCGCTCGACCGAGTTCTACAGCCACATGGGCGGGGAAGGCGCGGCCTGGATCGGCCAGGCGCCGTTCACCGAGGAGACGCATGTTTTCGCCAATATCGGCGATGGCACCTACTTCCACTCCGGCCTGATGGCGATCCGCGCGGCGGTGGCCGCCGGCGTCAACATCACCTACAAGCTGCTGTTCAACGATGCCGTGGCGATGACCGGCGGGCAGCCGGTCGATGGCCCGTTGAGCGTGCCGCAGATCACCCGCCAACTGGCGGCGGAAGGTGTGGTCCGCATCGCCGTGGTCAGCGACGAGCCGGAAAAGCATGCGGATGTCGCCGATTTCGCGCTCGGCGTCACCGTGCATCATCGCCGCGACATGCAGACGGTGGAGCGGTCGTTCCGCGACACGCCCGGTTGCACCGCCATCATCTATGACCAGACCTGCGCCACCGAGAAGCGGCGGCGGCGCAAGCGCGGCACCTATCCGGACCCGGCGAAGCGCGCCTTCATCAACGCCGAGGTGTGCGAGGGCTGCGGCGACTGTTCACAGACGTCGAACTGCCTGTCGGTGGTGCCGCTGGAAACGCCGCTCGGCACCAAGCGGCAGATCGAACAATCGAGCTGCAACAAGGATTTTTCCTGCGTCGAGGGATTCTGCCCGAGCTTCGTGACGGTGCATGGCGGCAGCCTGCGGCGGCGCGCGCGGGTGACGCCGGACGATGCGAGCCTGCCGGAGCCGGTGCTGCCGGCGCTGGACGCGCCGTGGCACATGCTGGTCACCGGCGTCGGCGGCACCGGCGTCGTCACCATCGGCGCGCTGATCGGTGCGGCGGCGCACAGCGAAGGCCGGTTCGTCAACGTGCTGGACATCACCGGCCTCGCGCAGAAGGGCGGCAGCGTCTGGAGCAACATCCAGATCGCGCCGCGGGCCGACGCGCTGCACGGCCTGCATGTCGGGCTGGGGCAGGCGGATGTGGTGCTGGGCTGCGACCTGGTGGTCACCGCCGGGCGCGAGACGCTGGGCACGCTGCGCCGCGACGTGACGCGGGTGGTGCTGAACACGCATGAGTCCGCGACCGCCGATTTCGTGCTGGACGGCAGCTTCCGCCTGCCGGCCGCGCGGCTGCGGCGCAGCATCGTCGAGGCGGCAGGCGCGGCCAATGTCGATCTGCTCGACGCGACCGCGATCGCCACGGCGCTGCTCGGCGATGCGATGGGCAGCAACGTGTTCCTGCTCGGCTTCGCCTGGCAGCGCGGGCTGATCCCGCTGTCGCGCGAAAGCCTGCTCGGCGCCATCGAACTCAACGGCGCGGCGGTGGAGGCGAACCGTGCCGCCTTCGCCTGGGGAAGACTTGCCGCGGCCGACCTGCCGCGGGTGATCGCCGCCGCGGGGCTTGCCGCGGCACCCGCGCAGCCGCACACGCTGGAGGAGATCGTGACGCACCGCGCCGCGCATCTCACCGCCTATCAGAACCGCCGCTATGCCCGCCGCTACCGCGCCCTGGTCGCGCGCGTGCAGGAGACGGAGGGCCGCATGTTCTCCGGCTCCACCGCGCTCAGCGAGGCGGTGGCCCGCAACTATGCGAAGCTGCTGGCCTACAAGGATGAGTACGAGGTGGCGCGGCTGTATCGCGCGGCGTCGTTCCGCGCCGCACTCGATGCGCAGTTCGAGGGTGCGACGCGGCTGGAGGTGCATCTGGCGCCGCCGCTGCTGGCGCGGCGTGATCCGCGCACCGGGCGGCTGCGCAAGCGGGCGTTCGGCCCCTGGGTGCTCTCGGCATTTCGCCTGCTGGCGCCAATGAAGTTCCTGCGCGGCACGGCGCTCGACCCGTTCGGCCGCACCGAGGAGCGGCGGGCGGAGCGTGCGCTGGTCACGGAATACGAGGCGACGGTCGCCGACATCCTCGCGCATCTTTCCCCGGCGACGCTGGCGGTCGCGGTGGCGCTGGCATCGGTGCCGGAGCGCATCCGCGGCTACGGCCACGTCAAGGAGAAGGCGATGCGCGAAGCGGCGGCAGAGCGCGCGCGGCTGCTGGAGCGCCTGCACGCAACCGCGGCGGCGCCGCTGCCGCTGGCCGCCGAATAGCCGCGCTCAGCGCCCGCCCGAGACCGTCAGGATTGTGCCGACGACATAGCTGGCGGCCGGCGACATCAGCCACGCCACCGCCTCCGCCACCTCGTCCGGCTGGCCGACGCGGCGGATCGGCACGCCAGGCACCAGGCGCTGCAAGCGTGCCGGCGGATTCATGTCCGTCTCGATCAGTCCGGGGGCCACGGCGTTGACGCGGATGCCTTCCTCCGCCACCTCGCGCGCGAGGCCGAGCGTGAAACTGTCGATCGCCCCCTTGCTGGTCGCGTAGTGCACGAGTTCGGCCGGTCCGCCCAGGCGCGCCGCCACCGAGGACAGGTTGACGATCGCGCCGCCCTTGCCGCCGCGTGCGGTGGACATGCGCCGCACCGCCTCGCGCGCGCACAGCACCGTGCCGGTGACGTTCACCGCCAGCGTGCGCTGCAAGGCGGCACTGTCCAGATCAACGAGCCGGCTGTTGCCGCCGATTATCCCGGCATTGTTGACCAGCCCGACGAGCGGTGCCGGCATCGCCGCGGCGGCGTCGAACATGCGCAGCACGTCCGCTTCCTCCGCCACGTCGCCGGCGATCGCCTGCGCCGCCCCGCCGGCGGCGGCGATGTCGCGCACCACGGCCTGCGCGCCGTCCGCATTGCGCGCGTAGTTCACGGCGATGGCGTATCCGTCCGCCGCCAGCCGGCGGCATATCGCAGCTCCCAGCCCGCGGCTGCCACCGGTGACGAGGATGGTACCGTGTGCGCTCATTGAATCCCTCACTCGGTTGTCAGTCTTCCGCCGCCAGCCGCGCCGCCTCGTCCTCCGCGGTCAGGGCGTCGATGAATTCGTCAAGGTCCCCCAGCATGATCCGCTCGATCCGATACAGCGTCAGGTTGATGCGGTGGTCGGTCACGCGGCCCTGCGGGAAGTTGTAGGTGCGGATGCGCTCGCTGCGGTCGCCGGTGCCGACCTGCGCGCGCCGGTCGGCGGACCGCGCCGCGTGTGCCCGCGCGCGATTCTGCTCATACAGCCGCGCGCGGAGAATCTTCATCGCCTTGGCGCGGTTCTTGTGCTGGCTCTTCTCCTCCTGCATCGCCACCGCGATGCCGGTGGGAAGATGCGTGATGCGCACGGCGCTTTCCGTCTTGTTGACGTGCTGTCCCCCGGCGCCGGAGGCGCGATAGACATCGATGCGCAGATCCGCCTCGTCGATCGCCACGTCCACTTCCTCCGCCTCCGGCAGCACGGCCACGGTGACGGTGGAGGTGTGGATGCGTCCCTGGTTCTCGGTCTGCGGCACGCGCTGCACGCGATGCACGCCGGATTCGTATTTCAGCCGCGCGAACACGTTCTTGCCGGTGATTTCGCCGATCGCGCCTTTCACGCCGCCGAGGCCGGTATCGTCATAGTCCAGCACCTCGAACCGCCAGCCGCGGGCAAGGGCGTATTTCTGGTACATCGCGAACAGATCGGCGGCGAACAGCGACGCCTCGTCGCCGCCGGCAGCCGGGCGCACTTCCAGGATCGCGGCACGCTCGTCGGCCTCATCACGCGGCAGCAGCACGACGCGGATGGCGCGCTGCAATTCGGGAATCCGCGTGCGCAGCCCGGCCAGCTCGCTCTCGGCCAGTTCGCGCATTTCGGCATCGGCCAGCATCGCCTCCGCCTCCGTTGCCGCCCGCTCGGCATGGCGCAGTTCGTCGATGCGATCGACCACCGGTGCAAGCTCGGCCAGTTCCTTCGATGCCTTGACATAGGCATCGCCGGTCACGCCCTCGGCCAGCAGGCTGCGCAATTCGTCGGCGCGCGCGACGATGCGGTCGAGCTTGGCGGCGAGCGTCATGCCAGATGCCGCGCCAGCTCCGTGAGCGGCACCTCGCTCTGCACGCCGGAGGCGAGGTCCTTCACCTGCGCCACGCCGCGCGCCAGTTCGGCCTCTCCCACGATCACCGCGGCCCGCGCGCTGCGCCGGTTGGCCTGCTCCATGCGCCGTTTGAGGTTGCCGCGATACGCCGTTTCGGCACGGATGCCGTGGCCGCGCAGGTCCTGCAATATCGCAAGTGCCGCAGCCTCGGCCGCGTCGCCGGCCGGGATCACCGCGACCGGAGCCACCGCCGGCGGCGCATCCGGCAGCAGCAGCGCCAGCCGCTCCACCCCCGCCGCCCAGCCGATCGCGGGCGTCGGCGGGCCGCCCATCTCCTCCACCAGCCCGTCATAGCGGCCGCCGGCCAGCACCGTGCCCTGCGCGCCCAGCGCCGTGGTCACGAACTCGAACGCGGTGTGGCTGTAGTAGTCGAGGCCGCGCACGATGCGCGGGTTCTCGCGGAACGGTACGCCGAAGCGGGAAAGACTGTGTTTGACCGCCGCGTAGAAGTCTCGCGCCGCCGTCGTCAGATGCGCGTGGATTTCCGGCGCCGCGGCGATGAACGGCGCGTCGCGCGCATCCTTGCTATCCAGGATGCGCAGCGGGTTCCGCTCCAGCCGGATGCGGCTGTCCTCGCTCAGTGCGTCGCGATGCGCGGCGAAATGCGCGACCAGCGCGGCGCGGTAAGCGTCGCGGCTTTCGCGGTCGCCCAGCGTGTTCAGTTCCAGCATGGTGTCCGCGGCGACGCCGAGCGCGTTCAGCACGTCCCAGCCGAGCGCGATCACCTCGGCATCCGCCAGCGGCTCGGCGCTGCCGATCAGCTCCGCGTCGATCTGGTGGAACTGGCGATAGCGGCCCTTCTGCGGTCGTTCGTAGCGGAACATCGGCCCGGCATAGAACACTTTCTGCGGCAGCGTCTGGGTCAGCCCGTTGCTGACCAGCGCACGGCAGATGCCGGCCGTCGCCTCCGGCCGCAGCGTGACGGAATCGCCGCCGCGGTCGGTGAAGGTGTACATCTCCTTCGTGACGACGTCGGACGTGTCGCCCAGCGACCGCGCGAACACCGCGGTA
>JAKAZX010000189.1 GCA_021826485.1 Pseudomonadota bacterium
TCCTGCCGATGATGATCGGCGCCGGCCTCACCTCCGCGATCATGAACCCCTTGCACGCCGAGGACATGCAGGCGATCCTGGGCGCCGATGTGGTGATGGGCAACGATCCGAACTGCGCCGCCTGGATCCGCAAATACCGCGAACCGGCCCCGGCCGATGCCGGCGGCGGCGGGCGGCGCGAGGGACGGCGGCGCGCGAGGGGTTGAGCGATGCAGAGCGGAGTGACGCAGCACGCGGCGGCGGCGGGGTTCGCGCCGGAACGGCTGGCACGCATCGACGGCTGGATGCGCGAGCAGGTGGACGGCGGCCGGCTCGCCGGGCTGAACACCCTGATCTGGCGGCGCGGACAGCTCGCCTATGACGGCGCGTACGGCCTTGCCGACATCGCGCGCGGCACGCCGTTCCGCAGCGACACGCTGGTGCGCATCTACTCGATGACCAAGCCGCTCACCTCGGTCGCGATCATGATGCTGTACGAGCAGGGTCGGTTCCAGCTCGACGACCCGATCACGCGGTTCCTGCCGGCGTTCCGCAATATGCGCGTGCATACCGGCGGCGGCCGGCTCGGCTACTCCAGCGAGGCGGCGCTGCGCGACATCACCTTCCGCGATCTGCTGACCCATACCTCCGGCCTGACCTACGGCTTCATGGAAGCGACACCGGTGGACGCGCTGTACCGCCAGAACGGCGTGCATTTCGAGCGCGACGATGTGGACCTCGGCGACGTGATCGAGACGGCGGCGAAGCTGCCGCTGCTGGCGCAGCCGGGCAGCGCGTGGAACTACAGCATCGCCACCGACGTGCTCGGCCATCTGGTCGCGGTGATCGCGGACGAGGATTTCGCCGAGTACATGCGCCGCCGCGTGCTGCGGCCGCTCGGCATGCACGATACGGATTTCCATGCCCCGGCCGACCTGCAGGCGCGCTTCGCCGCCTGCTACGTGCGCGGGCCGGACGGCAAGCCGAAACTGCTGGACGCGCCGGAAACCAGCCGCTTCGCCAGGCCGCCGCGCATCGCCTCCGGCGGCGGCGGGCTGGTCGGCACGGCGACCGACTATCTGCGGTTCTGCCGCTTCATGCTGAACAAGGGCACGCTGGACGGCGTGCGGCTGCTCGGCCGCAAGACGGTCGAGCTGATGACATCCAACCATCTGCGCGGCGACATGGCCGACATGGGCCAGCCGCGCTTCGCCGAGACCAGCTATGTCGGCATCGGCTTCGGCCTCGGCTTCTCGGTCACGCTCGACCCGGCGCAGGCGCAGGTGCTCGGCACGCCCGGCGAGTATTCCTGGGGCGGCATGGCCAGCACCACGTTCTGGTGCGATCCGGTAGAGGACCTGGCGGTGGTGATGATGACGCAGCTCGTCCCGTCCTCCACCTATCCGATCCGCCGCGAACTGCGCGTGCTGAGCTATCAGGCGATGACGGACTGAGCGCGCGGCGCGGTCAGCCCGCGCCGGCCCGCACCGCCGCGTCCAGCACCCGCCGCAGCTTGCGGGCAAGCGATTCCACCGTGTACGGCTTCGGCAGCATCTGCATGTCGGCATCCAGGATGCCGTGATGCACGATGGCGTTGCGCGCATAGCCCGACGTGAAAAGCACTTTCAGCCCCGGGCGGAGCCGCCGCGCCTCCTCCGCCAGCGCGCGGCCGCTGCGGCCGGGCAGCCCGACATCGGTGAACAGCACTGCGATGTCCGGATGCTCCGCCAGCATGGCGAGGCCGCGATCGGCGTCATCCGCCTCCAGCACGCGATAGCCCAGATGCGCGAGCGTGCCGGCCGCGTAGCTGCGCACGTCGGCATGGTCCTCCACCACCAGCACGGTTTCCGTGCCGCGCGGCACCTCCGCATAGGTCAGGTCGCCGGCGGCATCCTCCGGCGCCGCGCCGTGATGCCGGGGCAGGTAGATCTTCACCGTCGTGCCCTGCATCTTCTCGCTGTACAGCCCGACATGGCCGCCGGACTGCTTGACGAACCCGTAGACCTGGCTGAGCCCGAGGCCGGTCCCCTGCCCTTCCGGCTTGGTGGTGAAGAACGGCTCGAACGCGCGCTGCTGCACGGCGGCATCCATGCCGGCGCCGGTATCGCTGACCGCGATCACTACATATTGCCCGGGCCGGACATCGGCATGCGCTTTGGCATAGTCGTCGTCCAGCACGGCATTGCCGGTTTCCAGCGTCAGCCTGCCGCCGTCCGGCATCGCGTCGCGCGCATTGATCGCCAGATTGAGGATCGCGTTCTCCAACTGGTTGCGATCGACCAGCGTGGTCCACAGCCCGCCGGCCAGCGCCGTCTGCACGCCCACCTGTTCGCCGAGCGAGCGGCGCAGCAGGTCGATCATGTCGGTGATCAGCCGGTTGGCATCGGTGGGCTGCGGGCGCAGCGATTGCTTGCGCGAGAACGCCAGCAGCCGCTCCACCAGCGCCGCACCGCGCAGCGCCGCATCGGTGATCCCGGCCAGCACGCGGCGCGACTTCTCGTCCAGCAGCGCTGCGCGGCGTGACAGCAGATCGGCGCCGCCGATGATCGCCGTCAGCAGGTTGTTGAAGTCGTGCGCGACGCCGCCGGTAAGCTGGCCCACCGTCTCCATCTTCTGCGCCTGCACCAGCGTCGCGCGCACCTGCTCCAATGCCAGCTCGGCCTCATGGCGGTGGGTGATGTCGCGGGTGATCTTGGCGAAGCCGATCAGATCGCCGTTCTGGTCACGCAGCGGCTCCAGCACCACGCTGGCCCAGAACCGGCTGCCATCCTTGCGCACGCGCCAGCCTTCGGATTCGAACTTGCCGTCGCGCGCCGCCGCTTCCAGCGCCCGCACGGGGATGCCGGCGTCGCGGTCCTCCGGCGTGTAGAACATCGAGAAATGCCGCCCCAGCGCCTCCCGCTGGGCATAGCCCTTCACCCGCGCCGCACCGCCGCTCCAGCTCGTGATCGCGCCGCCGGGTCGAGCGTGAAGATCGCGTGATCGCGCACGCCGTCGATCAGCACGCGCAGGTTCTGTTCCGAGCGGTGCAGCGATTCCTCGGCCTGCGCGCGCTGCACCGTCTCGGTGGCCAGCCGCTCGGTGACATGGCGGAACTGCGCCGGGCTGGGGTAGGCGAGCAGGCGGAACACCAGCGGCCACAGCAGCACCGCGGTCAGGAGGGAGACCGCGGCGGTCGCCAGTTTCACCAGCCCCTGCACGAAATAATCGGCGTGCCACAGCACCCAGATTTCCATGAAATGGGTGGTGCCGCACAGCAGGATGAACGCACCGAACAGCCGGAACATCCAACTGAAGACCAGGTCCCGCCGCCGCGTCACGAACCAGCCGAGCGCGAGGGGAATGGAGTAGTAGGAGAGCCCGATCACCCCGTCCGACACGACATGCAGCCAGATCAGCGCCGGGTCCCACAGCAGGCAGAACCCGTGCGGCGGCAATCCCGTTTCAGTGAACAAGCGCAGCAGCCCAGCCATTCGCAAGACCCCCGGTTGCACGCCAGGCTTGGCATTAATCGCGCTGGCGGTGAGGTTGCAAGCATGGCAGGGTGCGGCGGTCCGGGCGAGCGCGCGATGCCCACCCTGAGGAGAAATCACCATGTCCCGTCTTGCCGAGAAGCTGGCCCGCATCCGCGCCGGCGCCTATCGCCGCGGCGATTTCATCATTGCCGACGCGAAGGACCCCGACATGGGGCCGAGCATCCCCTCCGCCGGGCCGGTGCGGCAGAAGGACGGTTCCGTCGCGCGCAACCGGACACGGGCGGAATTCCTCGACCAGATCCGCGCGGTGGTGCGGCAGGACGTGCTGGACGTGATGCTCGCCTCCGCCTCCAACCTGGAAATCCTGATCGCGGAGGGATTGTTCCGCAACAGCGCCATCGTGCCGGCGATCCGCGCCAATGACGCGACCGATATCTGGGTGATGCGCGGTGCCACCTATGTCCAGAAGCCGTCGCGCCCGTTCCGCACCGCCTCGCTTGCCCGCGCGCGGGAGATCGGCGTCGATCTCGGCCTGTATTCGGTAACGTTCAACAACGATCTGGACGCCGACGTCGCCTCGCTGGAAGCATTCGCGGCGTTCCGCGCCGATGCCGCCAAGCACGGGTTCCGCTATTTCCTGGAAGTGTTCAATCCGAACGTGCCGACCGGCATCGCGCCGGAACTGCTGCCCCACTACATCAACGACTGCATCGCCCGCTGCCTTGCCGGCGTGACCAGCGCCGACCGGCCGCAATTCCTCAAGATCGTCTACAACGGCCCGAAGGCGCTGGAGGAGCTGGCGAGCTTCGATCCCGGCCTCGTGGTCGGCGTGCTCGGCGGCGGCGCCGGCACCACGCGCGACACGTTCGAGCTGCTGGCGCAGGCGGAACGCTTCGGCGCGCGCGTCGCGCTGTTCGGGCGCAAGATCAACCTCGCCGAATCGCCGCTCGCCATCGTCGCGCTGATGCGCGAAGTGGCCGGCGGCAACATCGCGCCGGCCGAGGCGGTGCGCGCCTATCACGCGGAATTGCAGCGGCAGGAGATTCGCCCGGTGCGCGCGCTGGCCGACGACCTCGCAATCACCGAGGCGGTGCTGCGCGAGGCCGCGACGGCCTGAGCCATGACGGCCGCGCGAGGTTTCGTCACCGGCGGGACGTGGTGCGTCGATCGCAACAAGCTGGTCGAGTACTGGCCCGGCGAGGACGGGCTGGTGCGCATCCTTTCGGTCGAGCAGAAAGGCGGCGGCTCCGCCTGCAACTGCGCGGTCGATCTCCGCCGCCTCGACCCCGCCATGCCGGTCGCGACGATCGGCCTGGTGGGCGAGGATGCCGACGGCGATTTCCTGATCGCGGAGGCTGCTGCCGCCGGGATCGAGCATGCGCAGATGCAGCGCACGGCGGATGCGCCGACCCAGTATACCGATGCGTTCGGCTCGCAGCGCACCGGCCGGCGGACGCACCTGTATTTCGAGGGCACGGCGGCGCTGCTCACGCCGGCGCATTTCGATTTCACCAAGGTGGCCGGCCGTATCTTCCATCTCGGCCTGCCGGGGATAAACGCCAGGATGGACGCGCCGTGGCCGCCGCACGCGAACGGCTGGGTGGCGACGCTGATCGCGGCGCGCGCGGCCGGCTTCCTGACCAGCCTGGAACTGGCCAGCATCCCGCCGGAGCGCAACGCCGCACTGGTGCGGCCCTGCCTGCCGCATCTCGACTTCCTCATCGTCAACGACAGCGAGATCGGCGCGCTGGCCGGGGAGGCGACGGTGCGCGACGGCGGCACCGATGTCGCTGCCGTCGAGCGGGCGGTGCGCGCGGTCGCGGCGCTGGGGCCGATGCAGATCGTGGCAGCGCATTTCCCGCGCGGCGCGGTGGCGCTGACGCGCGACGGGTGGCTGATCCGCCAGCCCTCGCTGGCGGTGCCGGCGGCAGCGATCGCGGGCGCCAACGGGGCGGGCGATGCCTTCGCCGCCGGCACGCTGTACGGCCTGCACGAAGGCTGGGACGCGGCGGCGGCGCTGGCGCTCGGCCGCGCCGCGGCGGCGGCCTCGCTGCGCAGCGTCTCCACCACCGGCAGCGTCGAATCCTGGCAGGCCTGCCTCGCGCTCGCGGCCCGCTGGGGGGAACGCGCGGCGCTCGACTGAGCCGCGCGAACGCGGCGGCGCGCCGTGCGTTGGCCCCGCATGGCCATGCTGGAAAACGCCCTGGAGGGCAATGTCGCGGCGCTCGCGGCGGCGGGTGCGGCGACTCTCGTGCTGCCGGTGATCTTCCCGCGCCTCGTCTCGCCGCTGCGCGGGCTGCTGAAATCCGGCGTGATCCTGTTCCTGGAATCCGAGGCGGAGGCGGAGGGCGGCATCATCGGCCGCCTGGCTGAAACCACGGTGCAGGCGCTGCTGGAAACCGTGACCGCCCATACCAGCCGGGACACCCGCCAGCAGGAAGGGGAGGCCACGGTTCAGCAGTTCGAGGCAACCGCCCGCGCCCGCGCGCAGCGCTACGGCTGGAACGACGCCGATGCCGCAGCGCGTTACCGCCGGCATGTCGCGCATTTCCGCCGTGCCGTCGCGAAGGCACAGGCGGATGCGTCGCCGCGCCGGCGCGAGCTGCTCGGCCATGTCGCCGACGTGCTCAACGAGGATTGGTAACGCCGCGCAAAACCCCGTGATGCGGCGGGCATCGCCGGCAGCGGCGGCTACCTTCTGACAGGTTTACGGAGGTGCGCGATGGCATGGTTCGATGAGATGTTCGAGGGCGGTATCGGCCCCGGTCTCGCGGTCGGGATCGGCGCGGCGGTGCTGCTGCCGGTGCTGCGCCCGCTGCTCCGCCCGGCGGCCAAGGCCGCCGTGAAGGCCGGGCTTGCCGTCTATGATCGCGGCCAGGACGCATTCGCCGCGGCGCAGGAGATGGCCGGCGACCTGGTCGCCGAGGCGCGCAGCGAAATGGCCCCGGCGGAAGGCGCGGAGCAGGGCTGACATGGACGCGCTCGGCGCGGCGGCACGGCTGCCGCCGCCCGAGTTCGGCCCGGCGCCGCGGCCCGTCCGGGTAGTGCATGATGCGGTGCCCGGCCGCGCCCGGCTGCACGTGGCCAGCCTGCGGAATGCGCCCGCACTGGCAGCGGCGGCGGAACGTGCGCTGGCCGCGCTGCCGGGGGTTCACCACGCCAGCGCCAGCCCCCGCACCGGCAACGTGCTGGTGCTGTTCGACCGCGCGGTGCCGCTGGCGCGGGTGGTGGCGCGGCTCGGCCGGCTCGACAAGCTTGCCGATGATGCGGCGGCCGGGTGGCACGCCGAAACCGCCGACGCGGTCGCCGCCCGGCTCGGCGGTTCGGCCACGGACGGGCTGACCCATGCCGGCGCCCGCGCGCGGCTGGCCGAGGCCGGGCGCAACGTGCTGCCGCAGCCGCAGGCGCGCCCGGCGCTCGCCATCCTGGCCGGCCAGTTCGCGACCCTGCCGGTGTTCCTGCTGGCCGGCGCCGGCGCGCTCTCGCTCGCCACCGGGGCGCTGGTGGAGGCGGTGGCGATCGCGGCGGTGCTGGTGCTGAACGGCGGCCTCGGCTTCGCGGTGGAAAGCCGGTCGGAACGGCGGATCGCCGGCCTCGCCCGCCCGCCCGTCGCGGCGGCGGCGGTGCTCCGCCAGGGTACGCCGCGCGACGTGCCGTTCGCCGAGGTGGTGCCCGGCGACCTGCTGCTGCTGCGCCCCGGCACGCTGGTCGCCGCCGACGCGCGGCTGGTGCAGGCGCACGACCTGTCGGTGAACGAGGCGATGCTGACCGGCGAAAGCCTGCCGGTCGCCAAGGATGCCGCGCCGCTGCCGCCCGGCCCGGTCGCGCTGGCGGACCGGACCAGCATGGTGTTCCGCGGCACCACCGTCACCGGCGGCACCGGCAGCGCGCTCGCCGTCGCCACCGGCGCCCGGACCGAGATGGGGCAGGTGCAGCGCCTGCTGGGGCAGGCCACGCGCCCGCCGACGCCGATGGAGCGGCAATTGGACGATCTCGGCCGCCGGCTGATCGGGGTGGCCCTGCTGGGCTGCGGCGCGGTGTTCGGCATCGGCCTGCTGCGCGGCTTCGGCCTTGCGTCCACCCTCGCCTCCGCCGTGTCGCTCGCCGTTGCGGCGATCCCGGAAGGCATGCCGACGGTGGCGACCACAGCGCTGGCCCGCAGCG
>JAKAZX010000190.1 GCA_021826485.1 Pseudomonadota bacterium
GAAGAAGATGCCGACCAGCGCGAGGGTGGAGACGCTGCGGTAGGTCAGCACGCGGTCGAGCGTGGTCATCACGATCAGCGGCGGCACCAGCGTCAGCAGTGCCAGCGCGAAGGAGCCGAAGAACATGTCGCGGAGCAGCTTGTGCTCCTTGCGGACGACGCCCCAGACCCACAGGAAGCTGAACGGTGCATTCTCGTCCGTGATTTCGCGGATCGCGCGGATCAGCAGCGTCTCGCCGGACCAGACCTGCGACAGCCGCAGCTCATCGACCGCCACCGGCGGGTCGCTGGAGGGCGCGCGCGGGTCCTTCAGCCAGACGATGTTGCGCGCCTGATCGGTGGTGGTCAGGATCGCCGCGCTGCCGTCGCGCAGCAGCAGGATCACCGGCGAGGCAACTTCGATCTTCAGCAGTTGGCCGAACCGCATGCGCACGGCGCGCGCCCACAGGCCGCTGTCACGCACCCAGGCCACCAGGGCCGCCGGTTCCGGGGCATTGCCGCGCGGATAGCGCAGTTCGTCGCGATCGAGTTCGATATTGTGGAAGCGTGCCGCGGCCTCGATGGCCAGCAGGCGCGCTTCCAGGGCGTCATCCTGCCGGCTGCCGGGTTGCTTGGCTTCGGTCGGCGGCGCGTCGGTCGAACTCACGATCCTGCATCCCTTCTCCGATGGCCGGCCGCGGCGGGCAGGGTTGCCCCGCCGCCCCGCGCGCCCGCCACGCGATCGAGCAATCCGGCGCGGCCAGCGCACCGGGTCGGCACGGCCCGGCTGCACCGGACCGGCCAGGCGGAGATTACCATATCTTCCTCACCTGGAGATATGCGGCAACCATCCCGCCACCTGCACTGCGAATTGCACTTTTCAAGCGGCAAAGATCACAGCAGGCTCGGGTCCGTATCACGGGAGCGCGAGAGATGGAACCGCAAAGTGACGACGTGGGCGCCTTCGTGCCGGGACCGCGCGCTGTGCTTGCGCCGACCGGCCGAGGAGTGCTGGACGGGATTCAGTTCGCAGTGAAAGACCTTTTCGACACCGCGGGTTTCGTCACGACCGGGGGAAATCCCGATTGGGCGCGCACGCACCCGCCCGCCGCGCGCACGGCGCCGGTGGTGGCGGCGCTGCTGGCGGCGGGCGGCCACATGGTCGGCAAGACCCGCACCGTCGAACTGGCCTTCGGCCTGACCGGAGAGAACCCGTTCCACGGCACGCCGCGCAACCCGCGCGTGCCCGCCCGCTTCCCCGGCGGATCGAGCTGCGGCTCGGTCGCCGCGGTGGCGGGCGGCGTGGTGCCGCTGGCGCTCGGCTCGGACACCGGCGGCTCGGTGCGCATTCCCGCGAGCTACTGCGGACTTTACGGCCTGCGCCCGACCCAGGGCGCGATCAGCCTGGCCGGCACCATCCCGCTTGCCCCCAGCCTGGACACGCCCGGCTGGTTCACGCGGGACGCGGAACTGCTGGAGCGGGTCGGCACCGTGCTGCTGCCCGGCGAGGCGGGACGCCTCGGCGGGCCGCTGATTGCGTTGCGCGAGCCGTGGGACAATGCCGAGCCGGCGGTGGCGGCAGCGTTGCGCCCGGCGCTGGCACGCCTCGCCGCCCTGTTCGGGCCGGTGCAGGAGGCATCCCTGGTGCCGGAGGGGATTGCCGCGCTCTATCGCAGCTACCGCGCGCTCGGCGGGGAGGAGGCTTGGGTGAGTCACGGGGCCTGGATCACCGAGACGCGGCCGGCGCTCAGCCCGCCGGTCGCCGCCCGGTTCCGGGGGGCGAGCGAAGTGACGGCGGCGGAGGCGACGGCGGCGCGGGCGATGCGGCAGGCGATGCAGGCGCGGCTGCGCCCGCTGCTGGCCGGCGGCGCCGTTCTCGTCTATCCGACCAGCCCGTCGCCGGCCCCGGAACTGACCGCCGGCGCCGAGACGCTGGAGCGGGTGCGGGAGGCGACGGTGGGGGCGACCGCGATCGCGGGGCTTGCCGGCCTGCCGGAGGTGACGCTCCCGGCGGCGACGGTGCGGGTGGCGGAGGGGGAAGCGCCGGTCGGCCTGTCCCTGGTCGCGGGATTCGGGCGGGACCGGGCGCTGCTGGCGCTGGCCCGCGCGGCGGCCGGCCTGCTCGGGCTGGCATAAGGGGAACGAGGCATGGACATCCGACTGGCGACCGAAGCCGATCTGCCGGAACTCCAGGGCATCTACGCCCATCACGTGCTGCACGGCACCGGCACGTTCGAGGAGGTGCCGCCGAGCGTCGAGGAGATGGCCGGCCGGTTGGCCGCGGTGGCGGACAAGGGCGGGGTGTGGCTGGTCGGCACCGACGCGACCGGGGTGCTGGGCTACGCCTACTACGCGCAATTCCGCGAACGCTCCGCCTACCGCTTCTGCGTCGAGGACGCGGTCTATGTGCGGGAGGACGTGCGCGGCCAGGGCGTGGGCAAGGCGCTGGTCGGGCGGCTGCTGGAGATGGCGGAGGCGCGCGGCATCCGCCAGATGGTCGCGGTGATCGGCGACTCGGAGAATGTCGGCTCGCTCGGCGTGCATGCGAGCCTCGGCTTCGCCCGCGTCGGCGTGCTGCGCGCCGCCGGGCTGAAATTCGGCCGCTGGCTGGACGTGATCTACATGCAGCGGGCGCTGGGCGCGGGGGATGCCGACGTGCCGGGCGGCTGAGCCTGCCGCCGGCATCGACATAAAGCCGGCTTTATGCGATGGCACGGGCGATGGACGACCTGCTCGCCGCGCTGCGTGCCATCGCCGAGCCGACCCGGCTGCGCATCCTGGCGCTGGCGGCGCGGGGGCCGTTCTGCGTCTCCGAATTCACCGAAATCCTCGGCCAGTCGCAGCCGCGCCTGTCGCGCCATCTGCGGCTGCTGCACGAGGCGGGGCTGCTGGAACGGCTGCGGGAGGGTGCCAACGCCTGGTACGGCATGCCGCCGGAGGGCAGCGCCGGGGCGATGCTGGCGCGCGCGGTGCTGGCGCATCTGCCGGAGGGGGATGCGGGCCTCGCCGGCGATGCGCGGCAGGCGGCCCGCGTGCTGGCCGAGCGGGCGCGCGAGGCGACCGAGAGCTTCCGCCGCGCCGGCGCCGAATGGGACGAGATGCGGGCGCTCGGCCTGCCGGCGGAGGCGGTGGAGGCGGCGCTGGCCGGCCTGCTGCCGCGCGGCGGGCTGGGGCGGCTGCTGGATATCGGCACCGGTACCGGCCGGCTGCTGGAGCTGCTGGCGCCGCGGATCGCCGCTGGTCTGGGGGTGGATGCCAGCCGGGCGATGCTGGCGCTGGCCCGCGCGCGGCTGGCCCGCGCCGGGCTGTCGCACTGCACGGTGCGGCTGGCCGACATGTACCGCCTGCCGCTGGCCGATGCGTCGTTCGATGCGGTGGTGATGCAGATGGTGCTGCACCACGCCGAAACGCCGGCGGCGGCGCTGGCCGAGGTGGCGCGGGTGCTGCGGCCGGGCGGGCTGCTCATCGTGGTTGATCTGGCGCCGCATGCCAATGCCGACTGCCTGCAACGGCTGGCGCATCGCTGGCCGGGCTTCGCCGACGGCGAGATGCGGCGCCTGCTGACCGGTGCCGGCCTGACCGCCGGCGGGGCGGTGGCGGTGCCGGGGCCGCTCACGGTGCGCATCTGGCAGGCCGAGCGGGCGGCGGCGGAGGCGCCCCTGGCGGCGGTGCGGTAGTGCCGGCCAGTGCGCAGCCGCTGGCCGCCGGCAGCATCCTGCTCGGGCTGGTCGTGCTGGGGCTGAAGGGGGCGGCGTGGCGGCTCACCGGCAGTGCCGCACTGTTCTCCGACGCCGCGGAATCGGTCGTGAACGTGGCGGCGGCGGCGATCGCCCTGGCCGCCCTGCGCTTCGCCGCCCGCCCCGCCGATGCCAACCATCCCTATGGCCACGACAAGGCGGAGTTCTTCGCCGCGGTGATCGAGGGGGTGCTGATCGTGCTGGCCGCCGCGGCGATCCTGGATCACGCCTGGGCGGTGTATCGCGATCCGCAGCCGCTCCAAGCGCCGGCGGCGGGGCTGGCGCTGAACGCGCTGGCGACGGTGCTGAACGGCGGCTGGGCCGCCCTGCTGCTGCGCCGCGGCCGGGCGCTGCGCTCGGCGGCGCTGCGCGCCGACGGGCAGCACCTGCTGACCGACGTGGTGACCTCCCTGGGCGTCCTGCTGGGGGTGGCGCTGGTGTTCGCGACCGGCCTGCACCTGCTCGATCCGGTGCTGGCGGCGCTGACGGCGGTCTATGTGCTGGTCGCCGGCATCCGGGTGATCGCCGGCTCGGTCGGCGGGCTGATGGACGCGGCGCCGGCGGAGGACGTGGTGGCGCGCATCCGCCAGGTGGTCGGCCAGTCCGCCGCCGGCGCGCTGGAGGCGCACGATCTGCGCATGCGCTCGGCCGGCCGGCTGACCTTCCTGGAATTCCACCTGGTCGTGCCGGGCGCCATGACGGTCGCCAGCGCCCACGAGATCTGCGACCGGATCGAGGCGGCATTGAAGGCGGCGATGGCGGATCTCGTCATCACCATCCATGTCGAGCCGGAGGGGAAAGCAAAGCATCACGGCGTGGTGGTGCTGTAGGGGGACGCATGGTGCGGATCGACCGGGTGGTGACGCGCGGCGGCGATGGCGGGGAAACCTCGCTCGGCGACGGCACGCGGGTGCGCAAGGATGCCGCCAGGGTGGAGGCGGTCGGCACCGTCGATGAGGCGAATGCCGCGATCGGTGTGCTGCGCGTGCTGGTGCGCGGCGATGCGAATACGGACGGCATGCTGGCGCGCATCCAGAACGACCTGTTCGATGTCGGCGCCGATCTGTGCGTGCCCGGCACCGCGGGCGACCGCCTGCGCCTGACCGACGCGCCCGGCGCGCGGCTGGAGGCGGAGGTCGGGGCGATGAATGCGGCGGTCGCGCCGCTGACCAGCTTCATCCTGCCCGGCGGCAGCGCGGCGGCGGCGCAGGCGCATGTCGCGCGCACCGTCGTCCGCCGGGCGGAGCGCCGGGCGGTGGCGCTGGCGGCGGAGGAGCAGGTGAACCCGGCGGTGGTGCGCTACCTCAACCGCCTCTCGGATCATCTGTTCGTGCTCGGCCGCCGGCTGAACGACGGCGGGCGGGCGGATGTGCTGTGGGTGCCGGGGGCGAACGGCTGAGCGTGTCAGCCGCCCGCCGCGGCGTCCGTGCCGATATGTTCCAGCGCGGCGAGGGCCATGATCCGCTCCTCCGACGCCTCGTCGAAGGACAGTTCGCCGGCCAACATCCCGCTGCGCATCACCAGGATGCGGTCGGAGACGGTCAGCACCTCCGGCAGATCGCTGGAGATCACCAGGATGGCCAGCCCGCCGCGCGCCAGGTCGCGCATCAGGCCGTAGATTTCCGCCTTGGTGCCGACATCGACGCCGCGCGTCGGCTCATCCACGATCAGCATGCGCGGTTCGGTGGCGAGCCACTTGGCCAGCACCACCTTCTGCTGGTTGCCGCCGCTGAGCAGCCCGACCAGTTGCTCGACCGACGGGGTCCGGATGCGGAAGCGATCGACGTAGCTGTTCACCATCCCGGCCTCCGCCGCCGGGCGGACGAAGCCGCCGCGAGAAATCCGCCCCAGCCCGAGTGCCGACAGCGACAGATTGGCCCGCACGCCCATGCCAAGCACCAGGCCGAGCTGCTTGCGATCCTCCGGCACCAGCCCGATGCCGAGGCGCATCGCATCGGCGGGGCGGCGGATGCGCACCGGCTTGCCCTCCACCGCGATCGTGCCGTGCAGCGGCGGCGGCGCGCCGAAAATGCCCATCACCGTTTCCGACCGGCCGGCGCCGACCAGCCCGGCAAGCGCCACGATCTCCCCCGCATGCACGTCGAAGGAGATGTCGCGATAGCGGTTGCCGTCGCCGATGCCGCGCACCGACAGCCGCACCGGGCGCGGGTCCGCCGAGGGCCGCACCCGCTGCACGCCGGCCAGATCGCGCCCGACCATCAGGCGCACCACCTCGTCCTGGTCGGTCTCGGCGAGCCGCAGCGTGCGCACGTGCTGCCCGTCCCGCAGCACCGTCACGGTGTCGCAGTTCTCGAACACCTCCCGCATGCGGTGGGAGATGTAGAGCACGGTGACGCCGTGCGCCTTCAGGTCGTGTACGACGCGGAACAGCACCAGCGCGTCGGCTTCCGACAGGCTGGAGGTCGGCTCGTCCAGGATCAGCAACCGCGGCTCATGCACCAGCGACTTGCAGATTTCGATGAGCTGCTGCTGCGCGATGGGAAGATCGCCGAGCCGCTGGTCGGGGTCGATGCTGACGCCCATGCGGGCCAGGGTCGCCGCGGTGCGCGCGCGCTGGGTGGCACGGTCCACCAGCACGCCGCCGGCGCGCGGCTCGACGCCCAGGAACACGTTTTCCGCCACCGTCAGGTTGGGCGCCAGCATCAGTTCCTGATAGACGATGGCGATGCCCTTCTGCGCCGCGTCGCGCGTGCCGGACAGCACCAGCGGCGTGCCGTCCAGCAGCAACTGCCCGGCATCCGGCCGCAGGGCGCCGGCGATCACCAGCATCAGCGTCGATTTGCCGGCGCCGTTCTCGCCCATCACCGCATGGACCGTGCCGGCTTCGATGTCGAAGCTCACGTCGCGCAGGGCCTGCACGCCGGGAAAGCCCTTGGAGATGTGCTGCACCGAGAGCAGGACGGTCATGCGCGTCACCCGCCGGCCGGCGCCGCCCGTTGCCGGGACGGCGCCGGACCGCGCCGGATTACTACTTCTGCATCATGAAGGAATCGACATTCGCCTTGGTGACGACATCGGTGCCGGTGTCGGTGACCGGTGGCACCTTGCCGCCCATGGCGAGAGTGTTGAGCTGGTCGATCGAATCGACGCCCATCGCGTACGGCCGCTGCCCGACCAGCGCGGTCGCCAGCCCTTCCTTCAGCAGCTTGAGCTGGGAGGGCAGGGTGTCGAACGACACGATGACGAACTTGCCGCTTTTGATGTCGGCGGCGCGCTTCTGCACCGCGCGGGTGTAGGCCGCCGGCGCGAACATCGGCCAGCCGCCCGAGTAGAAGATGCCGTCGAGCTTCGGATTCTTCGTCAGGATGTCCTGGATGAGCTGGATCGCCTTGTTGGAATCGTCATCGCAGGAGAACGGCGATCCCGCGACTTCCTTGAAGTTCGGGCCGAGCTTCGACTTGAACCCCTTGATGCGGTCGTTGAGGTTCGCCGCCGACAGGCCGCCGGTGAGCACGGCGTAGGTGCCGCCATGCGGCAGGTCCTTGGCGAACTGCTCGCCGGCCGTCTCGCCGCCGCCTTCGTTGTTGGTGCCGACGAAGGCGATGCGCTTGGAATTCGGCGCGTCGGAATCGAAGGTGATGACGGGAATGCCGGCGGCCAGTGCGGCGCTGATCGCGCCCGCGATCGAGTCCGGGTTGTTCGGCGCGACCGAGATGCCGGCCACCTTGCGCGTGATCAGGTCGCGCACGATGCGCACCTGCTCGGCATCGTCGAGCTGCGCGGGGCCGGTGAACAGGCATTCTGCGCCGACCTTCGATGCCTCGATCTTGCAGCCTTTTTCCGCGTCCGCGTAGAACGGCACGCCCAGCGCCTTCGGCACCAGGGCGAAAATCTTCTTGTCGGCCGCATGGGCGGCCCCGGTCATGGCG
>JAKAZX010000191.1 GCA_021826485.1 Pseudomonadota bacterium
CACATATGCGGGAAAAACTCCCACTTGCGGGCGCCGGGGCGGAGCCAAACCGGCACCTGTTGCGTTCAGGCGTCCGTTGGACGGACCGCCGCAGACAGGGACGGCGGCACCGCGATCGGGCGCTAATGGCGGCCAATCCGGATGACGAAATGACGGCAGGCCCCGGGTCTAATCGCTAAGAAGTGGCCGGCTGATTCTTTATCCGTGACCGGAAATGCCGGTGAATCTATCCGATTATGAGGGAATCCTCGGGTATGTCTGCACGCTGCGATGCAAAAAATTCGGCACTTCCAAGCAGAATTCTTCGCCGTAACGGATTACATGCCTGCGTCTATGCGCCTGCATCTACCATCGGTTGAGAGAGGCCTGGGTCATGGAACTCAAAAGTCATTCGCTGACGACAAAGTTATTTTGTTTCGCTGCACCGCAAGATGATAATTCTTCCCCGTGACGACCGGGTATTCAGAGGTTCCCTCGGCTTGAACTCAAAATATCGTCACAAACGTTGCGGTTGAACTTAATGGACGACGCAATGAGTCGGATCGGCCCAACGCTACGCCCGGCGGTGTTGCGCTCCCCCCATGCCTCGGCGGCGCTGTTCGATGCCGGGATGGTGGCGCCACCTATTCAGCCCGTCGCGGCCAGTGTCGCGGCGCTGGGCCTGGATGCGCTGATCTGCGCTGGCATGCCATTCCTGGCGGCGGCGCTGGCGCAGGACGCCCCGCCGGTGGAACTGGTCGGGCGGTTTGCCTTCCTGCTCGGAGTGCTGACGCTCGGCGGTGGCGCCGTGGTCGGAACCTATCGCCACGCCATTTTGTTCCGCCGCCGCGAGCAGGTGGCCGCGGTGCTGCGGGCCGGCGCCGCGGCGCTGGCCGTGGTGTGCCTGGCGGTCGCCCTGCTGGCCGACCCGCTGCTGATGGCGCCGGCCTGGGGCGGCACATCTGCCGCCTTCGTGCTCGGCGGTCTGGCGCTGGGGCGGCTCGGGGTTGCGCGGACGCTGGCCGGCGGTGCCGGCCGCCGGTTCGCCCAGCGGACGGCGATCGTCGGCAGCGGGCTCGCCGGCGCCCGCCTGCTTCGTCTGCTGCGGCAACTGGATGAGCGGTCGGTGCGCATCGTCGGCATCGTCGATGATCATGCCGACCTCGCCGACGGGCTGATCGAGGGCGTGCCGCTGCTCGGCCCGATTGCCCATCTGCTTGGGCTGGTCCGCCGCGGCATGGTGGACGAGGTGGTGTTGGCGCTGCCCTGGGCGGAGGAGCGGCGCATCCTCGACCTGATCGACCTGCTCTCCGACTATCCGGTGCGGGTGCGGCTGGCGCCGGACCTGATCAGCTACCACTTCCCGCGCTCCGCCAGCCTCGACCTGCACGGCCATCCCATGCTCCGGGTGGCGGAGCGGCCGATTTCCGGCTGGGCGAGCGTGCTCAAGCGGGCCGAGGACCTGCTGATCGGCGGCATCGCGCTGGTGCTGTGCGCGATCCCGATGGCGCTGATCGCGCTCGCCATCCGCCTCGACAGCCCGGGTCCGGTGTTGTTCCGCCAGAAGCGCACCGGCTTCAACAACGGCGAGTTCGAGATGCTGAAGTTCCGCACCATGCATCACCACATGGCGGAATACAGCATCCGCCGGCAGACCACGCGCAACGACCCGCGGGTGACGCGCGTCGGCGCCCTGCTGCGGCGCACGTCGCTGGACGAACTGCCGCAGATCTTCAACGTGCTGCGCGGCAACATGTCGATCGTCGGTCCGCGGCCGCATGCGCCCGGCACCCGCGCCGGCTCCCGCCCGTTCGAGCAGGTGGTGGATCGCTATGCCGCCCGCCACCGCGTGAAGCCGGGGCTGACCGGGCTTGCGCAGGTGCGCGGCTTCCGCGGGGAGACCCGCACCGAAGACAAGCTGATCCGCCGGGTCGAGAGCGACCTGGAATACATCGACACGTGGTCGCTGTGGCTCGATTTCGTGATCATGCTGCGCACCCTCGTCATCGTCCTGCGGATGCAAAATGCCTACTGATCCGATCGCGTCGCTGGAAGCGCGCGTAGCCGAACCGTCGCCGACCAAGAACGCCCAGGGGCCCGAGATGCTGCACATCCCGACCGAAGTTGCCGCCGAATCCGACGGCGGTCGAGAGCGGCGCCACCGCCGCCACGCCAACACGTCCGGCCGCGATCCGCGCAGCGACGCGCGTGCTGTCGCCGCGGCGCAGATGGCCATGGCCATCTCCGCCGTGCGGCGGCGCAAGCTGCCGCTGATCGTCTGCGCGGTGGCGATCCCTCTGCTGGCCTTCGTCTCGCTGAAACAGGTGACGCCGCGCTACACCGCCGAGGGTTCGGTGATCTACGAGCCCGAGCAGTATGCGGCGCAGGAACTGCAAAGCATCCTGCACACCGACCCGATGACCGACGCGGTGATGGCGAGCCAGGCGGAGATCGTCCGCGGCCTGCCGATCGTGAATCGCGTGATCGACCGCTACAAGCTGATGGACGATCCGGAATTCAACTATACGTTACGCCCGCCCTCGCTGCTGTCGCGGGCCGGGCACGCGGTGCAGCACGTGCTCTACAGCGTGTTCGATCCGGTGTCGCCCTCGCTCGCTGCGGTGTTCGCTGCGCCGTCGCACAAGCCGCCGCCGTCGCCGCAGGAACTGCGCCATTCCGTCGAGCAGGCGGTGCAGGACGCGATCGACGTGGAGGCGCTGCGCCAGTCGCACGTCATGTCGGTGCGCTTCACGTCGGAGGACCGGCAGCTTTCCGCCGATGCGGTCAACACGGTGATGGACCTCTACATCACCGACCAGCTCGCCGCGAAGTTCCAGGCGGTGAAGTCGGCCAGCCAGTGGCTGGAGACGCGGGCACAGGAACTGCGCAACGAAGTGCAGGCGACCGAGGACAAGATCGCCGACTACAAGGCCCGCACCGGGCTGTTCCAGGGCGTGCAGGCCGGCCTCGACACCGAGCAGATCAGCCGCATGACGACGGATCTGCTCGCCGCGCAGAACGATCTGGCGCAGGCCGAGGGCCGGCTGGATGCGGCGCGCGGCCGGTCCGGCGCGGCGGCGCAGGCGGCGGTGGCCCCGAACGTGGTGGCGGCGCGGGCGCAAATGGACACGCTGAACGCGCAGATGCAATCGCTGCTCACGCGGCTCGGCCCGAACCATCCGGACGTGGTCAGCGTGCGCAATCAGCTTCGCGAGCTGGAACGCTCCGTGGGCGGGGAGATCGGCCGCACGGTCGCCGCGGCGGACGCCGAGGTGCGGGCCAACAAGGCGCGCGTCGCCAGCTTGCAGGCCAACCTGCGCGGGGCGCAGGCGCAGGTGGAAAAGAACAACCAGGCGTTGATCCCGTTGAACGCCATGCAGCGGGACTCCGACGCCGCGCGGACGCTGCTGCAGGCGGTGCTGGCGCGGGTGCAGACGACCGCCCAGCAGAACGCGATCGAGAAGCCGGACGCGCGGGTGATCTCGCAGGCGCTGCCGCCGGCCGAGCCCTCGTTCCCGAAGATCAAGATCCTGCTGCCCGCCGCCGCGGTGTTCGGCGTGGTGTTCGGGCTGCTCGTGGTCTACCTGCTGGAACTTGCCGACAGCACCTTCCGCAGCGGCGACGACGTGCGGTCCGTGCTGGGTCTGCCGTGCTTCGCCCTGATCCCCGCCGTGCGGGCGCGCCTGCTGGGGCGCATCCGCATGGAGGATTACGTGGTGCGCAAGCCGCTATCCCCGTTCTCGGAGCAGATTCGCGCCCTGCGGGCAGGACTGTGGCTGGACAGCGTGCATCCCAAGATCGTCGCCATCACCGCGGCGCGCCCCGCCGAGGCCAAGACCACGACGGCGATGGCGCTGGGCCGGTCGAGCGCGATGAACGGGGAGCGCGTGCTGGTGCTGGACTGCGACGTGCGCCAGCCGAGCTTCGGCCGGCTGATGCGCGCCGAGCACAGCCGCGGCATCGTGGACTACCTGCTCGGCCAGGCGACCCTTGACGAGATCATCCGCCGCGACCGGCTGACCGCGATGGACTATATTCCCGCCGGGACATCGAAGGCGAACTCGCTCGGCCTGTTCATGTCCGACGCGATGGCGGAGGCGCTGCAGCGGCTGCGGCGCGATTACGACCTGGTGCTGCTGGACGCGCCGCCGGTGTTCGCCATGACCGATGCCCGCATCATCTCCCGCATCGCCGATGCGACCCTGCTGTGCGTGCGCTGGCGGGAGACGCCGCGCAGCGTGGTCAGCCGCTCGCTCGACCTGCTGGACGAGGCGGATGCCCGGGTGATCGGCGTATCGCTCACCCGCGTCGATCCGCGCGCCCATGTGCGGTCCGGCCATTCCGACGCGGAGGTCTATCATCCGCGCTACGGCGGCTATTACCGGGAATAGGGCACGCGGGCGTGATGACGGCGACACGGTTGCGATCTTCCGAGACTTGGTCCTTGAGTTGTGATCGCGGGACGGGCTATGCTCCGGCACGATGCTCAACCTCTAGTGCTGGCCGCGGCCCATGCTCGCAACCCAGGCGAAACCCCTCCCGGACGATCCGCTGGTGCTGGAACCGGCGATCGTTGCGCCGGCCGGCATCGCCGCCGATGCCGATGAGGACGATTTCGCCCCGGCGCGCGGCATCACCCTGGGCGTCGCGCTCGGGCTGGTCAGCATCGGCGTCATGGCGCTGCTCGGCTGGTGGCTGTTCTGATCTGACACCGCTGCCTACGTCCCGGCGGGCCTAGCGGTGTCGGCAACCCGCATGATGGATCGCCGGCCGCCGCCGCTCGCGGATGCCGGGGGCGCAACACCGGCGGTGGTGCTGGGCGCGGTTGCCCTGTTCCTGCTCGCGATGTTCGCCGGCTCGCTCTACAACATCCGCTTCCTGCCGCTGTTCCTTGCTGCCGGCACGTTGCTCTGCGTGGCCGTGCCGGTCATTCGCTTCCCGGTCATCACGTCGGCGGCATGGCTGCTGATGGCCGGCACCAGCCCGGAAATGTGGCTGGGCGACCTGATCGGGCAGGAAAATACGATCACCGCCATCGTCAAGGTGATCGGCCTCGCGCTGCTTGCCGTCTGCATCCTGCGCTACGGCGCGCGGTTCGATGCGTTCAACCCGGCCTTCGCCTTCATGGCCATGTTCGTCGTCGGGCTCGCCCACGGTCTGTGGCCGACACTGACCGCGATGGACAGCCTGCGCTCCCTGATCGGGTCTGCCGCACCGTTCGCATTCTCCTTCAGCCGCCTGTCGCGACGCTGGTGCAATGCCATCATCACCGCGACCATCTGGGTCTCGCCGGTGATCGTCGGTTTCGGCGTGGTGCTCGCGGCGGCCCATCTGCGGCCGCTGTTCACCGGCCTCGGTGGCGCCTGGCGGCTCGAAGGCTCGACGCATCCGGCGTTCCTCGGCGGCTTCGCCGCCGCCGGCGTCTATGCCGCGCTGTTGGAGCTGTATCGCGACGGCCGGTCCCGCCATCTCTGGGGCATCGTCGTCAACTACCTGATCCTGCTGCTGTCCGGCGCGCGTGCCCCGCTGGCGACCGCACTGTTGGTGACCGCCGCTGCGTTCTTCTTCCTGCGCTCCGAGTCGTTCCCGGCGCGCCGCCGCCTGCCGCTGATCCTGGTGGGCATGCTGGTGCTGCCGGTGCTGGTCGGGTTGGCGAGCGGCTCCAGCCATATTCGCCTGCTCAACATCCTTTCCAGCGACGCCCGCGACCTGTCCGGCCGAGACCTGATCTGGCCGCTGTTCCGGCAGGCGTGGAACGCCTCCCCCTGGTTCGGCTGGGGCATCGGCGCCGGCAAGGTGGTAGTGGACCCGGACAGCCTGCTGGCGAAGCTGCTCGGCACCACGGCGGCGCATAACGAATATCTGCGCATGGGCGTCGATGGCGGCTATTTCGGCCTCGGCCTGCTGATCCTGATGATGGCGCTGTGGGCCTGGCGCTGGACGCGCAACGCGCCGCGCACCGACCGCTTCATCATGCGCGCGGTGTTCCTGGCCTTCGCGGTGCATTCCTTCACCGACAACACGCTGATCGCCGCCACCGCGAGCGTGATGTTCGCCTGGGTCTCGGCGGTGTTCGCGCGTGCCGCGCTGGAGCGGGAGGCGCTACCGGCTGCCGCCCCGGTGCGCCGCCATCAGGCCGCGCAGATAGCCTGAGGCAAAGGCCAGCGCGCAGCGCTGACGGATCATCGCCGGATCGTGCATCGGCCAGGCCGCCAGCGGGGCGCGCAGCGCGGCATGCAGCGCCATGCGCAGCCCCTTCAGCACCGCCCGCCGCTTTCCGTCCAGCCGGGCGACCACGATCGCCTCCGACACGCCGCTCCAGAACTGGCGGCGCAGCAGCCAGCGCGGCGTCAGGCGCACCGCCTGGATGCTGTGCGTGACGCTGATCGCGGGGTCGTAGTGGATGTCGAGGCCGGCGCCGCGCAAGGCACGCATCACCCAGGCTTCTTCCCCGGACAGCAGCTTGGCGCCGATCCGGCCCAGCTCGGGCGGGAAGCCGCCCACCGCGCGCAGGGCGGCGGCGCGGAACACCATGTTGGCGCCATAGGGCTCGACATGTGGCGGCAGGCTGCCGTCGCCCACCCGCCCGGCGCCGGCCCAGTTCAGCACGGTCAGGGCGGGGATCAGCTCGGCCGGCCACCAGGCGGGGCAGGGCGCCTCCCACGCCGGCACGATCGGGCCGCCCAGGGCCGCCGCGCGGGCCGGCAGCCGGGCGACCGCCGCGGCGATGGCGCGCGGCCAGTCCGGCGCCACGCGCGCGTCATCGTCGATATAGGCGACCCACGGCGTCGCCGCGGCGGCAAGGCCGGCGTTGCGGGCCAGCGACAGCCCCGGCGCATCGACCCGCAGCAGCTCCGCCCCGTGGGCTGCGGACAGCGCCGCGATCTCGGCCGCCGCGGCCGGGGAGGAGGCGCTGTCCACCACCAGCACGCACCACCCGGCGGACACCGCGGCATCGTCCGGCCGCCGCCCGGCATCGAGGGCGGCGAGGCAGGTGCCGAGATAGCGCGGCCGCTCGTGCGTGCAGACGATCACCGTCAGGAACGGCGGCGTCGGCAGCGGGCGCACCACCGCCACGTCCGGAGTCGCATCCGGCAGCACGTTCTCCAGCGGGGCGATGCTGCGCACGCCGTCCATTCGTTCAGCGGCCCTCCATGGGCTTGTCCTCGCTCGGGTCGATCGGGGTCGTGTAGTCGGGCGTCGGCTCGGCATAGCCGTGCTGCCGCTGCTTCTCGCGCTGCGCTGCATCGGCGGCGAAATAGCCGCGGAACGGCAGCTTCTTGGTCGCTTCGTAGTGCGGCGGCACGTATCTCCCCTGAGCGTCGAAATGCGGCCCTACCAGATGCTGCCGCTGTCCGTCGGTGGACGGCAGCAGCGACCCCGCCGGCGGTACCGCGCCTGGAGCGGCATAATCCTGCGCCCGCGCAGAAACTGCGATCAAAAGCGCAAGAGTTCCGGCGACAGTGGCGACAATCCGGCCCACATCCGCGCTAGCCTTCCTGCGTGGTGCGGCCCGTTGCGCCGTGCGCTCGGCGACGCGACCGTTCCAAAAGGAAAATCTCGTTCGGCAATGAAGCATCTTACGGACCTCACGTGCTGCCGCGCGATCTTCGCGGGCTGGGTGT
>JAKAZX010000192.1 GCA_021826485.1 Pseudomonadota bacterium
TTGCAGGCGGATGTCGAAATGCCACGTGCCGGCGGCCGCCGGCCGGGCGAGCAGCGTGGCGCGGCGCGCCGCATCCTCCACCAGCCCCAGGATCGGGTCGGTCTCGTTCAGCGGCTCGCCGGCGAAGTAGGCGCGGGTGACCAGCCGGCCGAGGATGCCGCGGGCCAGCAGGTTGATGGCGAAATGCGGCGCCTGCTGCGCATTGCCCGGGCCGGGCAGCGGGCCGGGGCGGACGGTGGTGAACCGGAACTGCCCGTCACGGTCGGTCGCGGACCGGCCGTAGCCGGGGAACCGATCCGACGCCGCGGGGCTCGCCTGCCACAGTTCGACGCAGCAATCCGCCGCCGGCGTGCCCTCCCCGTCGGTCACCCGGCCGGTCAGGGTGATCCGTTCCCCCTCCGCGCCGAAGCGCGTCAGGTCGGCGAATTCGGGATGCTCGATCAGGTGCCAGTAGGGCCCGATGGTCTGGCTCGCGGTGGCGATCGGCATGGCCCTATTCCTCCGTGATCGTGGCGTCGCGCCCGCGCAGGACGATGTCGAAGCGGTAGCCGAGCGCCCATTCCGGCTGCGTGATCTCGATATCGAACTTCGCGATCAGCCGCTGCCGCGCCGCCGCATCCGGCACCGCATGGAAGATCGGGTCCAGGTCCAGCAGCGGATCGCCCGGGAAATACATCTGGGTGATCAGCCGTGTCGCGAAGCCGGGGCCGAACAGCGAATAGTGGATGTGATTCGGCCGCCAGGCGTTGAAATGGTTGCGCCAGGGATAGGCGCCGGGCTTGATGCTGGTGAACTGATACCAGCCGTCGGCGTCGGTGAACACCCGGCCCTCGCCCTTGAAATGCGGGTCGAGCGGCGCATCGTGCTGGTCGCGTTCATGAGCGTAGCGGCCGGCCGCGTTGGCCTGCCAAAGCTCGATCATGGTGTCCGGCACCGGCCTGCCGTTCTCGTCCAGCACCCGCCCGCGCACCACGATCCGCTCGCCCATCGCCTCGTGGCTGCCGTGCTTCGAGAGGTCGATGGTCGCGGGATAATGGCTCGGGGAGAAGCGGGGGCCGGTGATCTCCGTCACCGTCTGGGGAATCCGCAGCAGCGGCTGCAACGGGTGGCGCTTGTGGGTGCTGCCGTACTCCGGGAAGTCGTTCGGCGGCTGCGTGCCCGGCGTGACGGCGCGAAAGCCCGTCCGCGCATCGGCCGCCGTGTCGTGAAGCTCGGTCATGCGGAACTCTCCCTGTCCAGGAAGCGGCGCATCGCCTCGGTCACCGCCTCCGCCTGCTCGTAGGTCGGGATATGGGCGGCACCGTTGATTTCGATCAACGCCGCCCCCGGGATCGCGGCCGCCAGCGCTGCGGCGGCGGCCGGCGGCGTCGCCAGGTCCTCCGTCCCCACCAGCACCTGCGCGGGCAGGCGCAGGCGGGCGGTGGCGGCGGCCAAGTCGGCGGCGGCGATCGCCTCGGCCGCGGCGGCGTAGCCTTCCGGGTCGGTCCGCAGCAGCATGGCGCGCAGGCCGTCGGTGTCGGGCGACCGCAGCGCCGCCGGCGTGACCCAGCGCGCCACCACCGCCTCGACGATCGCCGCCATGCCCTGGCCGCGCACGGTCGCGGCACGGTCGCGCCACAGCGCGGGTGGCGGGATCGCCATGGCCGTGTCCGCCAGGATCAGGGAGGCGACGCGGTCGGGCGCCAGTGCGGCCAGCGCCTGCGCCACCATGCCGCCGATCGACAGGCCCGCGACATGCGCCCGCGCGACGCCCAGCGCGTCCAGCACCGCCCGCATGTCGGCGGCGAAGCCGGCGATGCTGCCGGGGCCGGGCGTGGTGGCGGACAGCCCGTGGCCGCGCAGGTCCGGGCGGATCACCCGATAGCGCGCCGCCAGCGCCGCCGCCTGCGGCTCCCACACCCGCCCGTCGGTGCCGAGCGAGTGCAGCAGCAGGACCGCGGGGCCGTCCGACGGGCCGGACAGGGCGATGTGCAGCGTGGTCTGGTCAATGCGCAAGAACACGGCAAACCCCTCCCGCGCGCCAGTATGCGGCCCGCGCCGATTGTGGCAATGGGGTGGTGTTCCAGCGCGAGACCTGCCCCGTGACGCCGCTGCCCGTCGCCCTGCCGTCGTCGCTGCACTGCCGGATCGACGATGCCGTCGCCGTGCTGCGTCTGGCCCGCCCGCAGAAACGCAACGCCATCGATGACGAGATGGTGGCCGGGATCGGCGCCTGTTTTGCCGCCCTGCCCGCCGATGTCCGCGCCGTCGTGCTGCATGGCGAGGGCGAGCATTTCTGCGCCGGCCTCGACCTGTCCTCGGTGACCGAGAACGATGCGACCGCGGGCGTGTTCCACTCCCGCGCCTGGCACCGCGCGTTCGACCTGATCGAGAACGGCAGCGTGCCGGTGATCGCGGTGCTGCACGGCGCGGTGATCGGCGGCGGCCTGGAACTCGCCGCCGCCTGCCATATCCGCATCGCCGAGCCGACCACCTATTACGCCCTTCCGGAAGGCCAGCGGGGCCTGTTCGTGGGCGGCGGCGGGTCGGTGCGGGTGCCACGGCTGATCGGCACGGCGCGGATGCTGGACATGATGCTGACCGGCCGCACTTATGGCGCGCAGGAAGGGGTGGCGGCAGGT
Organism: Pseudomonadota bacterium; assembly: GCA_021826485.1. Taxonomy (GTDB): domain Bacteria; phylum Pseudomonadota; class Alphaproteobacteria; order Acetobacterales; family Acetobacteraceae; genus JAFKFJ01. The sequence goes on from JAKAZX010000192.1 coordinate 2,622, forward strand.
TTCTCGCAATATCTGGTGGATGCGGGCACGGGCCTGCACCGCGCGATGGCGATGGCCCGGCATGTCGCGACGCTCGCGCCGCTCAGCGTCTTCGGGGTGCTGCACGCGCTGCCGCGCATCGCCGAGGCTGACCCGCGGACCGGGCTGCTGATGGAGAGCCTGATGGCCGCCATCGCCGCCGGCGACCGGGAGGCGAAGGAGCGGCTGCGGGCGTTCCTGGAAAAGCGCGCGGGGAAGGTGGTGCGCTGATGCGGACGCGGCCGGTCCGGCTCGGCAGCCCCGATGTGGCGTTCGAGCGGCTGGCGGACGGCACCATCCATGTTCGGCCGCGCCATGCGCTGCCGCCGTTCCCGGGGCGGCTGACCGAGCGGCTGGAGCACTGGGCGGCGGCCGCTCCCGGCCGGGCCTTCGTCGCGCGACGCGACCACGGCGGCGCGTGGCGCGTGGTCAGCTACGGCGCCGCCTGGCAGGCGGTGCAGGCGCTGGGACAGGCGATCCTGGACCGGGGTCTCGGCCCGGAGCGGCCGATCGCCATTCTGTCGGGGAACGGCATCGAACACCTGCTGCTCGGCCTCGCGGCACTGCATGTCGGCGTGCCGTATGCGCCAGTTTCACCCGCCTATTCGTTGATTTCGAGAGATTTCCTGAAGCTGCGGGCGCTGATGGACATCCTCCGCCCCGGCCTCGTTTTCGCCGAGCACGGCGCCGCCTTCGCCGCCGCGCTGGCGGCCACCGTCCCGCACGCGACGGAGCTGGCCGTGGTGGAGGCGCCGCCCGCGGACCGGCCGGCGATGCTGTTCGATGCGCTGCTGGCAACCCGCCCCACCCCGGCGGTCGCCGCCGCCGCCGCGCGCGTCGGGCCGGACACGGTGGGCAAGATCCTGTTCACGTCCGGCTCGACCGGCACGCCCAAGGGCGTCATCAACACGCAGCGCATGCTGTGCGCCAACCAGGAAATGCTGCGCTGCTCGCTCGCCTTCATGGCCGATGAGCCGCCGGTGATCGTCGACTGGCTGCCGTGGAACCACACCTTCGGCGGCAACCACAATGTCGGCCTGGTGCTCTACAACGGCGGAACGCTCCATATCGACGACGGCAAGCCGACGCCTGCCGGCATCGCCGAGACGGTGCGCAACCTGCGGGAGATCGCGCCGACGATCTATTTCAACGTGCCCAAGGGGTTCGAGGAGCTGGTCACCTATCTGCGCGCCGAGCCGGCGCTGCGGGCGACGTTCTTCAGCCGGCTGAAACTGATGTTCTATGCCGGTGCGGGGCTGGCGCAGCCGGTATGGGATGCGCTGGACGAGCTCGCGGTGGCAACGGTGGGGGAGCGCATCACCATGCTCACCGGCCTCGGCGCGACCGAGACGGCGCCGTTCGCCATCGTCTGCCGCCCGGACGTGACCGGCTCGGGCATTGTCGGCCTGCCGGTGACGGGCAACGAGCTGAAACTGGTGCCGACCGGCGGCAAGCTGGAGGCGCGGCTGCGCGGGCCGAACATCACGCCCGGCTTCTGGAAACAGCCGGAGGCGACGCGCGCCGCCTTCGACGAAGACGGCTACTACAAGCTCGGCGACGCGCTGAAATTCATCGACGATGCGCGCCCGGACCTCGGCCTGCTGTTCGACGGCCGCATTTCCGAGGATTTCAAGCTGGCGACCGGCACCTGGGTCAGCGTCGGCCCGCTGCGCGCCGCCCTGTTGGACGCGCTGGCGCCGTTCGTGCGCGACGTGGTGATCGCCGGGATCAACCGGGACTATGTCGCGGCATTGCTGATCCCCGACCTCGCGGCCTGCCGCGCCGCCTGCACCGATCTGCCCGCCGAGGCGGGCACGGCGGCGGTGCTGACGCATCCCGCGCTGCGCGCCCGGCTGCGCGCCACGCTCACACGGCTGGCCGCCGCCGCCACCGGCAGCTCCAACCGCGTGCGCCGCGCCCTGCTGCTGGAGGAACCGCCCTTGATCGATGCCGGCGAGATCACCGACAAGGGCTCGATCAACCAGCGCGCCGTGCTCGGCCGCCGCGCCGCGCTGGTCGAGGCACTCTATGCCGAGCCGCCGCCGCCCATCATCATCAGTGCCGAGGACACGCCATGACCCGCACTTCCCGCGCCCTCACGGCGTCCTGGCCGGACGCATGGCTGCTGGATGGCTGCCGCACCCCGTTCGTGGACTATGCCGGCGCTCTGGCGCAGGTTTCGCCGATCGACCTCGCCATCAAGGCAGCGCGGGAGGCGCTGGCGCGCGCCGCGGTGGCGCCCGACGACATCGGCACCGTGGTGGTCGGCAACATGGCCCAGGCCAGCTTCGATGCCTACATGACACCGCGCCACGTCGGCCTGTATGCCGGCGTGCCGATCGAGGTGCCGGCGCACATGGTGCAGCGCGTCTGCGGCACCGGGATCGAGGCGATCATGCAGGCGGCCGACGCGGTGACGCATCGCGATGCCGGCGCGGCGCTGGTCGTCGGCACCGAGAGCATGAGCCGCAACCCGATCGCCGCCTACACGCTGCGCACCGGCTTCCGCATGGGCCAGGCGGAGTTCAAGGACTTCCTGTGGGAAGCGCTGCTCGATCCGTCCTGCGGCTGCACGATGGGCGACACGGCGGAGAATCTGGCGCGGCGCTACGGGATCACGCGCGCCGAGGTGGATGCGTTCGCCGCCCGCAGCTTCGCCCGCGCGCTGGCGGCGCAGGCGGACGGGTTCCTGCCCGGCGAGATCGCGCCGCTGGCCAGCGAGACGTTCTCGCGCGAAGGCTTCGCCGACCGTGCTATCCGCCTGCCGCGCGGCATCGAGGTGATCAGCGCGGACAGCCACGTCCGCCCCTCCCCGCCGGAAACTCTGGCGCGGATCAAGCCGGCCTTCGGGGGCGTGCAGACCGGCGGCAACTCCTCCGCCGTGGTGGACGGCGCGGCTTCCGGCATCGTCTGTTCCGGGGCCTATGCACGCGACACCAGCCGGACGCCGCTGGCGCGCATCGTCGCCGGCGCCGCGGTGGGCTGCCCGCCGGAGATCATGGGCATCGGCCCGGTGCCCGCGATCCAGGCCGTGCTGGCGGCGACCGGGCTGCGGCTCGCGGACATCGACCGCGTGGAAATCAACGAGGCATTCGGCGCGCAGGTGATGGCCTGCGCCCGTGCGCTGGAACTCGACGAGGATCGGCTGAACGTCAATGGCGGCGCCATCGCGATCGGGCATCCGCTGGGCGCGACCGGCGTGCGCCTGTCGCTGACCGTGGCACGCGAACTGCGCCGGCGCGGGCTGCGCCGCGGCATCGCCTCGGCCTGCATCGGCGGCGGCCAGGGCATCGCGCTGCTGGTGGAAAACGCGGCGTAGGCCGTCCCGATAACGCAATCTGCGGAGGCTGAGACGCATGCAGCTCAAGGGTCAGGCAGCGATCGTTACCGGCGGCGGGTCCGGGCTGGGGGAGGCGACGGTGCTGCGGCTGGCGGCGGAAGGCTGCCGGCTCGCGGTGCTGGACCGCGATACGGCGCGGGCGCGCGATGTGGCGGCGCGGGTCGGCGGAATCGCGCTCGCCTGCGATGTCGCGGATGCGCAGGCAGCCGCGGCGGCCGTCGCCGCCGCAGCGACCGAGCATGGGCCGGCGCGCATCCTGGTGAACTGCGCCGGCATCGGCACCGCCGCGCGCATCGTCGGGCGCGAGGGCGCGATGCCGCTCGATGCGTTCGAGCGGGTGATCCGCGTCAACCTGATCGGCAGCTTCAACATGCTGCGCCTCGCCGCCGCCGGCATGACGGCGCTTGAGGCGCTGGACGGCGGGGAACGCGGGGTGATCGTCAACACCGCCTCCATCGCCGCCTATGACGGGCAGGTGGGACAGGCGGCCTATGCCGCCTCCAAGGGCGGCATCGTGTCGCTGACGCTGCCGGCGGCCCGCGAACTCGCCCGCTTCGGCGTTCGCGTGCTGACCATCGCGCCCGGCCTGTTCGCCACCCCGCTGCTGAACGAACTGCCCGAGGAGGTGCGGCGCGGCCTCGCCGAATCGATCCCGTTCCCGCCGCGGCTCGGCACGCCGGCGGAGTTTGCGGCGATGGTCGTCACCTGCATCCAGAACGCGTTCCTGAACGGCGAGACGATCCGGCTGGACGGCGCGCTGCGGATGGCGCCGCGCTGATGCGCACGCATCGCCGCAGCCTGCGCATCGAATGGGGGGACTGCGATCCCGCCGGCATCGTCTTCTATCCCCGCTATTTCGCCATGTTCGATGCCAGCACCGCGCTGCTGTTCGAGCATGTGCTGGGCATGAAGAAGGCCGCGATGATCGCGGCGTACGGCATCGTCGGCTTCCCGATGGTGGACACGCGCGCGCGCTTCATCATCCCCTCTGCCTTCGGCGACGACGTGACGATCGAAAGCGAGGTGACGGAGTTCCGCCGCAGCAGCTTTGACATCCGCCACCGGCTGCTGAAGGACACGGCGTTGGCGGTGGAGGGGTTCGAGACGCGGGTGTGGGTCGGGCGGCATCCGGATGACCCGCACCGCATCAAGGCGCAGGCGATTCCCGAGAGCGTGACAGCGAAATTCGCCGCGTGACCGGGCGGCCATTCCAACGGAGCATCCTCGCATGACCGATTTCGTCATCTGTCACGGCGCCTGGGGCGGCGGCTGGGCCTGGCGCCGGATTCGCCGGCTGCTGCGCGATGCCGGGCATGACGTGTTCACCCCGACCTATACCGGCCTCGGCGAGCGCGTGCATCTGACGCATCCGCTGATCGACCTGGAGACGCATATCCGCGACATCATGAACGTGATCGTCTACGAGGACCTGAACGACATCGTGCTGGTCGGGCACAGCTATGGCGGCATGGTGGCAACCGGCGTCGCCGACCGTCTGGCGGAGCGGATCCGGCATCTGGTCTATCTCGATGCCTTCGTGCCGGCGGACGGCCAGTCGG